>JAFSYZ010000188.1 GCA_017455785.1 Candidatus Methanomethylophilaceae archaeon | reverse complement strand
CCGGGAACAAGATGGCCAAGATGGTCTTCACCATCCTGAAGACCAAGGAGCCGTACAGATTCTGATGAGGGATACAGGATGATCCAAATCGGCACCGTCCAGACCTTAGAGACAGAATCGCTTTTGTCGGATGGGCTTGCCTCATACCTTCGTGCAAAAAACTTGTCCAACGGTCTGTTCGTAAGATCGGAACCAGAAGGTTGCCGGTTCTGACCGGCACCGAAGATAAAATGGTCAGCGGATGAAAGTCATCCTCGGATTGGACCGATACAGCATCGGTGTTCCGTCATGTCCTAGCGAAAGCTATCGACATTCCACTTGATTTCAAATACGAAGAATGCCCTTTTACGTACAAAGACCACTTTTCCAACTTAAGACCTAAACTCTGCCGTGTGCAGTAAATTCTGACTTTTTCTGTGACAGTTTTTCGTATGCTGGCCATTATATTTTTATAGTTTACCTACCATATCATTATAGCAGGTAAATACGATGGGAAGACCGCGCAAGACAGATGGTTTGAGGCCGACTTTGGTGAAAAGAGGGGACAGGATCTACGCCTACGAGACCACTTCCCGCATAGAGAACGGGAAGAAGGTGAACATCAAGAGGTATCTCGGAGTCTTCGATCCCGAGACCGGGAAGATTCTGGAAAAAGATGAGAGCAGGTGCGCGGAAAACAAGAGGAAGGTATCGGAGGAGAAGGCGTTCAGGGTCATAGACGACCTGCAGATCGGGGATTACGGAGGGGTGTATCTCCTGGACGAGATACAGAAACAGATCGGGTTGGGGAAGGATATGTTCAGATCCTTCGGCAGCGTATCCAAGCCCATATTGGCGGCGTCCATCGCCCTGACGATGGGGCGTCCCAGGGTGTATTCCATCGAGAACACCATGGACCATACCTGGCTGAGGAGGTACTACGGCATCCTGGAGTCCATGGACTCGGGCAGTATGACCGATCTCACCGAGAGCATAGGGCATTCCCAGGCGAACATAGACACCCTGTTCTCCTTCAGGCTGGAGAGGTGCGACGAGGTCCTGTGCTGGGACACCACCACCCACGGGACATATACGTCCATGGACGGGCTGGCGCAGTATCTGTCGGTCAATAAGGACAACGAGGACATCGAACAGTTCAAGGTCGGTCTCGCCACGGATAAGAGGGGGATACCGGTCATGTACCGCATATACCCGGGGACATTGGGGGATACGCAGACGATCAAATGTCTCTTCGACGACCTGGAGGAGCTTGGGATGAAGGACGCCATAGCGACGTTCGACAGGGGATTCCTCTCCGGGAGGAACTGCAAGGACATCCTGGACAGGGAAAGGAAGTTCGTGATGCCGGGGAAGACGGATTACAAGGTGTTCAAGACCCTGCTCACCCAGTTCAGGCAGGCGGAGAGGAAGGATATGCGCTTCAACGACCATATCTATTCCGTGACCGAAAACGATCTCGGACTGTCACTGGCGGTTGACAGGTCATCAACGGACGGTACTGCGGCATACGATTTCACCCTTCCCGGTGACGACGGTCACGGGAAGGACGGGATGCTGAAGGCGTACGTGTGCTTCGATTCGGAATCGTACAACGACCAGATACAGGCGCACAAGCTGATGGTATCAGACATAATGCAGAAGGCATCCAAGATCGAATGCAGGGATCCGGTGAAGGAGTTCGGAAGGATCGCGGGCAAGGCGGCCAGATTCTTCGAGGTATCCGCCGTCGGGAAGAAGGCCGACGTCAGGGTGAAGAAGAACTCCGAATCATTCTTCATGAACCGCGCGGGGATGTTCATCCTGGTGACCACCCCGGACGTGGCATGGCCGGAGGCCATGTCCGCATACGAGGTCAGAAGACTGACGGAACAGGCGTACAACCACAGCAAGGAGGAGGATAGGAGGTTCAGGACGCCCAACAAGGACCGTCTGGCCGGGCGCATGCTGCTCCGTTTCATATCGGTGATGCTGAAATGCGAGATCGCGGCGCGCATACGGGAGGCGAAGATGGAGAACAAGCTGGACGTGGCCACATGCATCGATGCGATGAACACCATATCCGCGCGCAAATACGGAAACTGTGCAAGACTCACCGAGATAACGAAACTGTGCAGGACCGTCTGCTCCGCGCTGAAGGTGGATGTACCCGCGGACGTCAGGGAGGGTATGGAGATCTACCGCCAGGAGGATCTGGAATCCCTCCTTCAGCCCGAGTGAGGTTTACCTACCACACCAGACTTTAGGCTTAAGATAACTTAAGATAAAAACGATTATCTCAAGGCCATTGCCGCATTCTATAATACCGACGGAGGAACCCTAGTCGTCGGTCGTACCGATTCAGGGGATTATACCGGAGTGGCCAGTCCTAACAAGCTCGCTAAGGAGATCTCCGATACCATCTCCAATAAACTCGGCATCCAGGTTGCCGTTCACATCAAAGATGTTGAGGGTAAGAAATGCATCTATGTGGAGGTTCCCGCTGGAGTCAGGTTGATACAATTGGATGGGAGGTACTACGTCCGTGTCGGCAATACCAATCAGGAACTCAAGGGAGAGAATCTAAGGAAGATTCTGATGAAGGAGGATGGTTTAGACTGGATGGACAAGCCTTGCAAGATCACAAAGGACGATCTTTCCAAGGAAGCGATCGCATACTTCATTAAAAGTGGCAAATCATGTGGTCGTATCAGTAGGTCTGCTAGCAAGAACGATATGGATAAGATCATCACAACATACGGCCTCTCGAATGATGGTGTTCTGACCCTTACTGCCGGTGTCCTTTTCTATTCGGAGCCGAGCCGCTTGAATGAGGCAGCGTTCCTGAAGATCGGTTATTTCGATGAGAAGAAGGTCCTCAGAAGAGAAGATCACATCAAAGGGCCGGTGATAATGATCCCGGACCAGGCCCTGAAAGTACTCTATGATCGTTACATACAGGATACGTACATCTATGGCGGAGGCACGGCCAGACGCAGGATAGTGCATCTGTATCCAGAGGATGCTCTGAGGGAACTGATCGTTAATGCCATGGTCCATAAGGACTACAGTATCCAGGAGCCTACGACTATTCGTGTGTATTCAGATAGAATATCCATTTTCTGTTTCGGAGGGCTTCCGGAGGGCTGGAAAACGGAGAAGCTCCTGGGTGAGCATGAGTCCGTCAGGCGCAACCGTGCTCTCGCCAACGTATTCTTCGCTGCAGGTTATGTTGAGAATTGGGGTCATGGTATCGAGAAAGTAATTGAGACATGCCGTGAGAATGGCAATCCAGATCCGGTCTTCGAGGACACTGGAGATGGACTCAGAGTAACAATAGGTATCAATCCCGCAGCGGTTACAAGTGTAGAGCAACAGGTTACATTCAATGTCGACGAGAAGTCAAAAGCGATATTGATTTGCATCCAAGAGAACCCTTCAGTATCGGCAAGAGAGATGGCCGAGATCACAGGCATATCATTCGCTACCGTCCAGAGACGTTTGAAGCAGCTACTCAATGCGGGCATCTTGACCAGAGAGGGGAGCACTAAGGCTGGCAAATGGATCATCAAAAACAGCGAGTGATGGCCAGTCTATAATCCCCTTCACTTCTTACATCATTTCTTACATCATTTCTTACATCATTTCTTGTTTCATACGTTAACTTGTAGTTGGAAAACGCTGGTAGAAAACGCTCTTCTGTTGAGTGAATGAGTAGTATCACTAATTCAAGCGTAAGGTTCATTATTGGAGGAAAGAGCCCTGGGTTGATTTGATAGAATATTATTCTTGCATGTATTCTATGTAATGATGACCAACGTCCTTAGTAGAATTAAACAGATCCAACAGCCACGTGGTGGTCTCATTAATCCTAAGGAATTAGAAGTCATCGAATTCAATGACAATCTAGTGTTATCTCCAGAGTGCATATCGCCTATGTCAATGGGTTTGATGATCGATTACTTGACCCGTTGGCGATTATGTGGTGATAAAAAAGAAGCTTTTTCTATATCCATTTCTGGTGGAAGACGTGTTCATGGAGAGAACGGGTGTTATGAATCGTTGGATAAATCCTACTGCGTTCATTCGCAGTCAGTCCGCTGCAGAAACATTCCAACTGAACGGGGCCGCCCATATCAGCCCGATCTCCTACAGTTCGCGGACCGCTCCTTCCGTTTCATCCCCTTCGAAGGGCATGCCCTCCTGGGGCCCGTCCATCAGAAGGGCCAATACGGCGAGGGTCCCGCCTGAATCCAGGCGGGATAACGTATCATTCCCCATGGGGCTCCTCCGCGGGAGCCAAGCCTTCCCTTTCACCGATGACGGCGACATATGTGACTGAACCCTTCACCTTCCCCTCGGGTTCTGGAGTCCAGCGCTGAATCGCCTGGCCGTCCCCGAGAGAGATATCTGGCATCTCCAGCATGCCGTTGTATCTGAACCTGCGCACCAGGACGGAATCTGAATCCGCTTCCCATCCGTCGGGTATCATGAGCATCTTCCCCTCACCGAGATCCAAGGTGACCGTGAATCTCCTGGCTAGGAAGAACCACAGCAGGAACAACGCGATCAGGATCATCGCGACCAGTATAATCCAGAACCAGATGCAGCGGTCTCCGTCGGTCGACGAGCTACCGTCGTCGTAGCTGACCGCATAGTGGCTGAAGTGCATCACGCCGAACACAACTCCTTCTCCTTTGATGTATTCGAACTCTACCGATACCCTGGGCTCTACATCGAGATACCACACGGACAGCCTGTCGGGGGTCCACCCTTCCTTCATAGCGTAGTCGATGGTTACCGTGACCTCCTTGGGGAATGTCATCGTGACCCTCTCCTCGCCTTCCAGGATGTATATCTCGTAGGCTCTGACGTTAGGGAGGTCAGGAATGACGATGTCGGGCTCCTCGGATATCTCCACGGGTATGACGACGAACTCCAGATCCTCTCCGTATCCGATGGCCTCCAGCACCTCCCACGAGAATTGAAGCGTGACATCTCCTTCGATCGCGGTCAGGGTTCCGTGCCCCTCCGCCATCGCCGAAATCACGGCCGCGGGTACGAGCACGCTGGAATCCGTCCTTATCACTACGTCCAGGACCGATCCCGTTTCTGTTATCCTCTCGATGAACGGGACGACGATTACGACCTGGTCATCGGTCACGCTGTGCGATGTTCCTATGTCGATAGTTATCGGACCAGAGGGAGTCATGGTGTCCTTCCCGTATACCAGTGTGACCGAGCCCCCGTCCGATGTCTGGATTGTTTCCTCGATGCTCTTCTCGGAGGAAGGGTCTACGGTCACCGTGACGGAGCCGAGCCTGTTACCATGGCTGTCATAAGCAGAGATGGAGGCGGTGCCTTCGCTCACTGCCGTGACCACTCCGTGGTCCACGGTGGCCACCGATTCGTCCGACGACCTCCATTCAATCCACGGTGCGGCCTCTGGAGGCTCGACGTCGAACGGTATCGGGAATGACGATCCCTGAGGAGCGGAGACATAGTCCACTCCCATGTCGAAGTGGTCGACGTCGGGAGCACCGGATTCCTCCCATACCGCGACCAGGGTCTTCGAGGGGGACGTCTCGGACAGCGTTATCGACGATCCGGGCTGGAATACCGTCCCGAGATCGCTCCAGCCTTTGAAGTTATATCCTGAGCGCACAGGTATGTCGGCCGGTATCGTGAATCTGTATGTCAAGGATATTGTGGTCTTCTTCATCGTCTCCGGCGCCCCCGTACCGCCGTTGGCATCGAAGGATAATGTGAAAGTGTGCAAGGAAGGCTCCGGGCCCGGACTGCTCTCCCATACTGCGCGGACGACAGTATCCGTTTCCACGACGATGGTATTCCCGGGAGAATATGATTTCCCGTCGATCGTCCATGACTTGAATACCATGCCCGAAGGCGGCGTGAACCTGCTGGCCGGAAGCTTGTATTCCGTGCCGGGCACCACCTGCACCGGGTCCATCGTTCCGGTACCGCCGTTGGAGTCGAATGTTATTGTTACAGTTATAAGAGCCCAGACTACCCTCACCGTGAGATCGGAGTTCACGGAAAGAGTCGTGATCTTATCATCGTCTGCATACCACCCGTCGAGCTTCGATCCTTCGGGAGGGGTTGCGGTGACCTCCTTGAGGCATTTAGAATTGTAAGTAGCTATCAACCTCCCATCCACATCTGCAAGGGTCGATCCCTTCAGGACAAAGAATTCCTTTTCGGATACGGACCCTTCCTCGGGCTGCTCGACCGTTATCGTGAATATCTGACCGACGTACAGAGTACACCCGACTATCAGTTCCGACGATGTATTGTAGATCTCCACGATATACTCCCCTTCTGAGAGGACCTCGGGAGATGTGTTCTCAACCATCAGGGACTCTTCCAACCTGAACACGTCCAGCAGACCCACGACATCACCATCCCTGAAGATCTTCATGCTGACAGCCTTTCCGAACTCGGAGGACTGCTCCTCGCCGGTGTAGGTGAATCCCATGGAGAGCCTGTTGTCATCGTAGTACTCGGCCTCCATGGTGTAGAATCCTGAAGGACTGTACGGATCGGAACTGATGCCGATGAGGAGCGGATCGTCGGCTGCGTCGGCTTGTTCTGATAGGATAGCTCCGCCCAAGACGATCAGCAACGGAATCATCAACAGCAGCGTCCTCTTCATATCTCCAACCTTCCTTTCATCCTATGGTTAAGAATCAGCGTCTCCTGATGAGGATCAGTATTCCAATGATCGCGATCAGAAGAATGGCTGCGGCACCGACCAGGATCATGGTCATGTCGTTCGGTTCGGACCATATCGCTCTGACGTCTGTATCACCCTTCACCGTGTAGCTGTCGCCCGCGGCATACTTCTGACCGTCGATCTCCCAGTTGGAGAACGATGCGTCACCGGAAGGCTGGAATGCGCATTCAGGTAGTTTGATGGTCACCCCGTACTCAACATTCATAGGGTTCATCGTACCCTTCCCTCCGTTTGCTTCGAAGGTCACAGTGCAAACCCTGTCGCCCCATACGGCCTTGGCTGTCAAATCCCCTGTCAACGTCATCGAGGTACCGGGCTGGTAGGAAATGCCGTCGATCTCCCAGTACAGGAACGTTCTCCCCTCGGGAGCGGTAAAGGTACAGGCCGAGAGCGTCACGGAACCTCCGGGAACAGTCTCTGTTGGGGCCATATACCCGGATCCCTCTCCGGGGAAGTACCTGACGCCGACGACCTCTTTCATTATCAGCTCGCATTCTGCTATGACCGCCCCGGTCTCGTGCAACGTGACCAGGACCGTGTAGTTCTCGTAGACCAAGGGCTGCAGGAAGACGTTGATGACCTTGGCCGATTCGATAGGACCGACGGACTGGCCGTCGGTCAGTGAGATGAAGGACAGGGTCACATCGCCTCCGGGCATCTGCTTCAGCGTCACAGTCGCTATGCAATCGTCCATGGACGAATACACGACATCGATACCTTCGCCGTGCCCTTCTCCGCCCAGATGCGTTCCCGCAGCATCGCTTACCTCGAATGTCAGCGGTGAAAGGACCGCAGCGAGCATGATAATGACCGGCAATATGAATCTCCTGTCCATACAACTCACCTTAGTGTTTTATCAGGCCTTGTACAGAGCCCAGGGGGTCTCAGTCACATTGGTGACGCCGGTTACGGCGGTACCTTCCTCAGACTCCACGAGGTTCCATACTCCCT
Organism: Candidatus Methanomethylophilaceae archaeon; assembly: GCA_017455785.1. Lineage (GTDB taxonomy): Archaea > Thermoplasmatota > Thermoplasmata > Methanomassiliicoccales > Methanomethylophilaceae > Methanarcanum. The sequence continues at coordinate 11,286 of JAFSYZ010000188.1, read as the reverse complement.
TTGCGGCGTAGATGCTCGCTCCGCTTCCAAGCTGATACGATACGTCGAAGACAGAATCGGTGCTGGTCAGTTCAAGGGCTTTGATATTTGATGTCTTCTTCGTTGCCTCATACTGGTAGTCCACAGGTGTGACTCCGGTGCTGGAGAGATCGATGTATCCAGTGGTAGTGGTGGTCGGGGAAGCAAGGTTCTTCAAGTCTCCGTACACCCTGACAGCGTTGGCATCGGATCCGAAGGTCTTGAAATAGGTTCCCTCGATGGCAATCTGGGATTTGATCTGGGGTGTAGCCGGACTGCCTGCTGCGTAAGCCTGGTCTATGGCCTTGTAATCGAACAGGTCGAGCGAAAGGTTCACGAATCCATCGCTGGTGTTGTTGATCTGGTCGATCTGGAATGCGTATGCATTCGTCGCAGGTGCCGCAGCATTCTGAGCCATGGTGACCTCTATCCTCAGATCAGCTTTTGCCGTCACCTTGTAGATACCGTTGTTGATCATCTTGATAACGTAATCTGTGTTACTGGTTGCCACCTCCCAGAGCTTGACTCCGGATGTATCCTTGGATGTGGATTTGTACACAGTAAATGCATAGGTGTACTGTCCGGTGTACGGTGCAGAACCGCCCTGTGCTCCGGCCGCGTTCTGCTCGATCTTGAGGAGCGCGAAGCTGTTCTTCGATACGTTCGATGTGATCGACACGGTAGCCTTCGCTGCTGTCTCGGCACCGACGAAGAGTTCAACACCGTTGATTCCGAACTTCGTATCATCTGTGAATTTCATGGATGTTCCGTCAGGAACTCCTGCATCGATGTCAGCGACCTCGAGGGTGAAGAGGATCTCCTCCCAGATCGCGTAAGGTGCGATCTTGTTCGACACGATAGGGTTGGTAGGCGATGATGCACTCTTCTCAACATAAGCATCTGCCATGGCGAAGAGGATCTCCTCCGGAGTATATGTTGCTCCGGGCGCAAGCGCTATAGCCGCGTCTGCACCGTAATCGACTGACCATCCTTTGAGCTTGTAGCCCGCATTTGCTCCAGAATAGACAACGTTACGGTTTTCGCTCATGTTCTGGTCATCGGTGGTCCTCACAGGATCTGAGGATACTGCTGTTGCGTATGCTGTTCCGGCACCGTCGTAATTGACGCGAGCCCAGCTTCCGTCAACGGCTGCGGCTGAGTGGTTGGTGATGGGTTCAACGGTCGAGACCGTCGTTGTGTAGGTAAGGGCAGCGGTTGATACAGCTGTTGTAGGAGCACTGTATTTGTAGAGAGCAATAGCAACATCGTTCCCGGTGTCCTTAGCAGCAAGGGTACCATCGATCCAGATCTGTCCGTTGAGCGATGCGACGGGGCCAACCTTGATCTCTGTCGCTGCCGAGACTGTGGTCGAATCGGGTGTGAGTCCAACGATGTACTGATTCTCATCACCGACGTCCAATCTGTTTATGTCTATGAGCAGAGCGCCATCGTCGTATGCGATCACATACATTCCATTGGCGTTCGAAGATGCCATTCCATAGGCGAATGCCGTAGGTGCTGCTGTGTTGCCGAAAGCGGCATCGCCCTGTTCCGTCTCCGTGAATACGGCTACGCCGGCGAATGCCATAGCGACGACCGCCATCACGGCGAGCAACTTTGTCTTCATTTTCATTTCTCCTTTTTCTTTGATTCTAAGGGGTTTCTCGTAAATTGTTTGCAAAGGGTCCTCTAGACTTCTGTCTTCGAAAGGGGGGTCATGACCCCCACCCGAGGATGGATCCAGGAGAACCGGATCTCATTCTCGGATGAGCGTCATGTTGATTGGAGGATCACATTGTTGCCGTACATCGCCGGACATGTCACCGTGTTGGTGCCTTCCCATTCGTATGTGTACATGGCGTAGATGTGGTAGATCTCCTGCCCCGATGTTTTCAGGACAACGTTGGGTTCGCATTTCATGCTGCCTTCCTCCACCGATATACCGGTTGCCGCAACAGGAACGGAATCGACTTTCAGCAGTGTGTTGCTTATGGCTCCGTAGACCCTAACGGCCGAAGAACCGCTGCCCATCACTTCGGTGTAGACCCCGCCGAATGACAACGTACCCTCCATCAGACCACCGTCCGAACAGGCCGTCAGCACGATCAGTGCACCGGCGTTACCGTTCGTGAGCGCGGCGACCCTGAAGTCGCCTATTCCTTGGTTCACCGACAAGACGTAGATGTCCAGGACTATCGGATGATACTGCTCTTCCGTTTCAGCTCCGAACATCTCCTTCATCGGGACTAGCTTGAATATGCCGTCCGAGAGAGCTTCGACAGCTGCGTGCTGCACCGAGATCCTGACCGAATATCCGGAGACGGGCTTCGCGATCACGTATGTGTACGAGTCCTCGGATACCGATGACTTCGATACGTAGTATCCGTACTGGGGGTCGATGGTCTGAGACTGCGCCTGATCGTCGACATGGTACCATGTGGTTATGGCTATGGCTCCGATCTCGAGGTATTTGGCATAGATGTTGAGATTGTTCTCCGTCACAGCATAGTACTCTCCGGTCCAACCGATGCATACGCTTCCCTCCTCACCAGGGTTGCCTTTGTACCATCCGGCGAAATTGAACCCTTCAATCGGAGATACTGATGGCAATTGGATCGGGTTGGGTGCTTCCACGGGGATGTAGTATGCGAATTGGTATTCGTATTCATGCGTCTCCTCGTTGTAGGCGTACTTGTAGAAGTTCACCGTGAAGGTTATGGCGTCTATGGTCACCTGAGTGGTGAAAGGAGCTTCGGTCTTTCCGAAGTAGCTGACGATATTGTAGTTGGCAGTGGACATCGGGTGTCCGGCCGGCCCCACGAGCGTGAGGGTGGTCGTACCGATGTATTTGCTTGCCAGCGAGAGCTCCTGAAGCGCGTCGTCTCCGGAGAAGATGACCTTCGCTGTCTCGTAGGCACCGTTCATCACCAGCTTATCGATGGGCTCGTCGCCGTAGTTGATGTGCTCAGGGAATGTCACGGTGATGTGCTTCTTGTTGATGTTCAGGATAAGATCGTTGGACTTCTTCGATTCATCGGCAAAGGATTCGATGACCACGTAGACGTCCCCGACATCTTTGTTGCCATGCCCCGCGGACATGCTGACGATATAGTTGGTATCGACAGCGAGTATAACACCGTCGACGGTGACCGTGAACTCATTCTTCACCTGATCGTTGGTGTAGGCCGCTCCTTTGTATTCCAACGCAGTGGTGAAACCCGATTCCTCGAAATTCGACATGTTGTAGACGACGTACGATTCTGAGTAACTTCCATCGTACAGCTTGCGCTCGCCCGATTCGGCTGCACCGCTGACGATTATCGCTCCTGTTCCGTTGTTGATGTATGCAGTGTAATCCGACGATGTCCCTTCGGACCATCCGGATGAGTGCTTGAAGTATCTCACGGTGGCATCGTTGGCGTTGGCCTTCGAATCCGTGACGGTCAGCGCGTTCTTCAAAGCAGAATGCTGCGTCGGGCTGATCTTCAGAACGTTCCCATAGAGGTCCAGCGTCTTCGATCCGGAAAGGGCCAGGAGAGATGCTGCCGACGTATCGACATAGATGAACATCTGCCCCTCGGCGTAATCCGATCCGGACAGAAGAGTGCTCAAGAGCGTAGGATTGAGCACAGGGAGGTCGCCTGACTTGAGTGTGCCTGCGCTGCTGCCGCCTACGGTGACCGCAGGCGCCGCTGTACCGAAGGCATTAGCGCCGACAGAGGTCAGAGCGGATGACAACGTCAACGACGTCAGATTCGAGTCGAATGCGGATGCGCCGACAGATGTCGCGGCGGAGAGATCCGCCGATACGATACCGGTGCAGCCTGCGAATGCGCTGTCCCCTATCGTCGTCGCACTGCTCACCGGAGCGGACGTAAGTCCGGTACAGTTCTGGAATGCGTTGTTTCCGATGGTCCCTATCTTGGACAGGTCGATTTTGGCATTGGTAAGCGAGGTATCGCCTTTGAACGCATTGCTACCTACGGCCACTCCTTGCTTGAGCGTCACATCGGTCAGTCCGGTGCATCCGCTGAATGCGTCTGTGCCTATGGAGGTGGCGCTGCTCAGATCGACTTTGGTCAACGCGGTTACATCCTTGAATGCGTTATCGCCTATCGTTGTAGCCTTGGAGAGGTCTATCGATGATACCTTGGTGCCTTTCAGCGCATCCTGATCAATAGTGGTGGCCGTGACGATATCGACGGATTCAAGGTTCGATGCGTTCTGCATCGCGCTCTGTCCGATGACAGTACCGTCGAAATACAGATCCTTCAGAGTACCGTTGCCGTAGAACATGTACGCGCCAAGGGTGCCTACGTTCCTAATGACTACTTTCTCCACCTGATCGAGATCCGTCACCGTGCTGTGTTTACCAATGAACTGATTGTTTGTCGCCGATGTGTACTCTTCCAGCACATTTTTCGCAGCGGTTGCATCCTGTCCCGAGATGTACAGGGTCTTGGTGGTCGCCAGATATCTGAACAATACCTTCTCTGCTCCTGTCGTACTGTCACCGCATTGTCCCCAGGTGGCATCTATGGTGTAGATGTTACCTTTCGGAACGGAACCGGAGCTAAAGGCGTAGATGGTGTCCTGATGCAACGAGGCGTCACCGTTCTCATACCATTGGTCGGAACCTGTGCGTGACGGGAACGAATCCGCAGCAATCGTGACGTTTCCGGAAGATCCCTGGAAGCTCACTGTATCCAAACCAGAGATGGAATCGAACGCACCGCTTGCGACGCTGGATATCGTGGAAGGCAGGATGACCTGTGTGAGTGCCGTTCCTTTGAAGGCGTTCTGCGAGACTGATGATAGCTCGGAGGACAGATCCACTGAAGTCAGGGCCGTATTCATGAAGGCTGCAGAGCCCAGCGCCCCTACATTAGAAAGATCCGCCATACCAGGCAGGTTACTGTTCACTTTGCTCAGGTTCGTACAATTCTGGAATGTCGACGCAGGAACTGATGTGACCTCTTCCATGACGACACCTGTCAATCCTGTGCAGCCTTTGAACGCCGACTCGCCTAGTTCAGAGACATGTTTCAGGTTGATCGAGCTTAAGGACGAACAATCCTGGAACGACGCCTCGCCTATCGATTCGCAAGAATCGGCTATCGTCAATGAATTGAAACCGGATGCATTCTGGAATGCATTGTCTCCGATGCTCACGATCCCTTCTGGGAGCGAGATGGATGTAATGGTTGGTGCTGCTCTGTACCATGGGGCTCCACCGGATGTGTAATCTAACATTACTCCGTTCCCTTCGATATAGACTATGTTGAGAGCCTTGTCCGCCCCATCTATATGGAAATAATACTTCAGACCTCCGTCTTCCGAACAATCCCTCAGAGCAGCTGCTTCTCTGCTATACATATGGCCAGAATCAAAACCTGAGTAATCCGAACCTATCGATATCGGTGTCACTCCATCTCTGTAGAAGTTACCGATGGGTAGACAATCCGTTCCGAATCCAGAGATCGAACCATTCCTTAGATCGATCTGAACTATGCTGTTCTGCTCTCCTTCCTCCAAAGTCTGATAGAACGCCTTGTCTCCTAAAGAAACGCTCACGCTTGTCCCTCCGGCCATCCCAATCGACACGGTCCTGAGGCTCGAACATTCAGAGAAAGCGTTATCTCCGATCGTTCCGCTTTTGGGCACGACCAACGACGTCAACGCGGAGCCTGTGAATGCATTGTTAGCTACAGTAGTGACATTGTTCAGATTTATGCTCTTGAGACTGCTTCCTATCGCAGCATATTCATTGATTGTAGAACAGAATGCAGACACGACCGCCTCGGTGAGTCCTGCTGGAATGGATACCAAAGAATTATCGGATCTCTTGTACAGAAGGCCATTCTCCGTCCAATACGTGGTGCTTCTGCTATTGTTGCATACGATCTCGGTCAGATAACCGCATCCCTGGACAGCGGTCTGATCGTACGATGTTACGGCTTCAGGCAAGTACAGACATCTTATAGCGGTGTTCCCGAAGGCGTGTGCTCCGATATCGGTGAGCCCGTTGGGCAGGGTTATGCCGACAACTGAATTCATATCGGGGGTATAGAAAGCATAGTCCCCGATGGATGTGATGCCTTCGGACACGACGATGTACTTCACTGTGCCGTTCGCGAGATAATTGTACCACGGTGCTTGGCCCGGTTGCATATCAGGAATGATCACATCACGTCCATTGGCAATGTTATCCAACAGATCCCCATATATTGTATGGACGATTAGAGTCTTGTCGACTACATGCCAAGTGACATATTCATTCAAATTTCCGCTGGCAGCTTGCACTGAACCATTCCTCAGATACAGATGCGCCCTTTGGATCTCCGATTGCTCTGATAGTTTCTCGTTCGTGGTCAGATCGATGAAGTCCCATGCACCGTCTCTGTATATCGTTGTGTTCGGTAGTCCGGACACGTTCAAGGAGAATGTCAATACGGCACAATCATACGAACTTTGTCCATGAATCCTGCCGCCCAATACGCTCCCGGAGCCGAGTTGGAGATGTTGAAAATAAAAAGATGTCTGTTGCTGGGTTGACGTTTTGAGGGCATGGATGTACAACACCTGGGGATTGTGCCTGATTAATAGACTATCTTCTTTTACTGCGATCTGTGATTCAGGGAAGGCCAAGAATTCGGCCCTGTGATCTCTAAGGAATAAGGTATCAATTAAACTGCAATCCATAGGGAATACCCCATATTCCTTCATTGGCTGCTCAAAAATTGGACAATTATTCGAGTTCAGATAATATCCTGTTGAGTCCTGCGTCGCCCATTGTAAAGTAGTGTATTGGACGCTAGTAACATATTGATTAAACGAATTTACCGGCAATGCGACCGCCAAGATACTACCATCCTGTCTGCTGTATGATGCAGACCCCCAATTCATTAACTCCTCGGGGAAATGTATCATGCAGTGAATTCCAGTTCCGAAACCTGCATCTCTGGTTGGGGGGGAGTAAAGAATATCAAATTGCAGAGGTTCTTCAGGAATCACTATATTTCTGGCTTTGTAAGTCAGTAGCTGTTTCGTCCAATCCGAATCTTTTTCAGAAGATATCTTGAGATACTGGTTTCCTCCGAGGGTATGAGGCGAAATGATTCCGGAAACGCAGGGATTATCTGTTCTACATCCAAGACTATCGACTCCTGACCCGACCGTTATCCTATGATAATATACGGTAACAGAATCGGGATTATCTGTTGTTACGGCTGTCGGTTCGTATTCCCAATCGGAGATGTTACATCTGGTTTCCTCTGTCGATCCCCAGGCGACTGCTTGGCGATAGTACAGCCAGCCTTTGTTCAGGCTGATGTCCATGACGCCATCTCCGTTATCATCCTTGTTGAGGTCAAGCGTTCCTTTCTGTCCTGATGAATCTGTGGAATCCACGTTGGTCCATGCTGTAGCATCTAATTCCCATGTCTTCCAAAGCAAACTGCCGTAGCTATCATTCCACTTAACTGACGGTAAAGAATCCGAAGATACTGTGATTGTACCTGCTGTATAGCCTGCTATCTGGACGGCCATCAGGCTCTTACACCCTGCGAACTCCCTTCCCTGATCGAGATCTATCGCCGGCATGTACACCGAGGCCAAATTGGTGCAGCCTTCAAAGGCTGATTTCCCTATTGATGTGACCGATGAGGGTATGTAGATATCTACCAACCTGAGAGAATTCATGAACGCCTCTTCGCCTATGGCAGTGACATTGGTCGTGATATCGATATCAGTGAAGTTGCATCCGTAGAAGGCTCTGCCGTGGATGACCAAGGTGTCGTATGGAATAACATAGATAGTAACGTACTTCTGGTTGACTCCGGTATTCCAAGTATGTGCATCGTAATTATTATTGGACTTAGCCGCCATCCCTTCGCAACCGATGGGACAGAATATGAGCTCCCCCAGTTGATGGACATTGTCTTCCTCATCCGTCAGGGACTTGTATAATGCACCGTAATAGCTTTTGTAAACGGTATTGGATCTATCGACTTCAATTGATACCAAAGAGGTCATGCCGAAGAATGCGTCCTCTCCGATCGATGTGACGAAACGGGGGATGAATATATTCGTAACCGAAGAACAACCATTGAACGCCTCAGCACCTATGGATTTCAGACCTGCGCTTAGTGTGATAGATGTCAAAGAGGAAGCACCCTCGAACGCCCTGTCGGCGACACCCAAGCATTCGGCTGGCAAACCATAGGAGGTGACCGCCTGACCTTCCGCCTTCTTTCCAAGAGGATATTGAATTAAGGTGTCAATCATGAACGAATCCTGAGAATAAAGGACACCGTCATAGACCAGGAACGCGAGGTTGGAAGCATCGACTTCGAACGATTCTAGTTTCACGCAGCCTCTGAAGGACCCACCGTCGATTTCTTCGATGGATTCCGGTACGTAGAATGTGGTAATCTTGGTAATATTGTAGAATGCATTCTTGGTTATGGAAGTCAGCTCGCCTCCGTCAGATACGATGGAGATCGCTGTTATCGTATCCCTGTAATCCTTCCATGGGGCCTTTGTTCCAGATGCCGCATCATCCAACGCATAATCGGCCATGACCCCAGTCGATGTGCATGTAATGATCAGCTCTGTAGTAGTACCAGCAGCTATGTCGCTGACGTTCGTTGTAATTGTAGCGACCGTAGGATCCGTGGCTTCCGTCATCTCTGTCATGACGAAGCAGGAGGCCGCGAACACCATCAGTGTGACCACGGTCGCATACAGTAACTTGGTATGTCTGTCGATCGTGCCGGCGTCCTTCATCGATCTCCGGCCACGGACCGTCCTGTCGCCGGATCCCTGATCGCGGGAAAAGGGCCGATTCCCTGCTGTGCCGCAATATCTTCTATCGTGTTCTTTCAAGTTCTCACTCCCCGGATCCGGCCGCCCTGTACGATCTGGGAAAGAAACCTGTACCGTTGTTGGTCTTTGACTTAATAGCGCGACCGGACCAATGAAATCGTTCTAATCCAATATTCGAATCAGGATTATTTAATAGTATTGACAAAAAGTCAATACATAGTCAAGATAAAGAAAACAGGTACAGATAGGGATTCATGGAATGCCCGCCGATGTTTAACAAGAGATGGTATGCCATCCTACATTATGTATCGGAGAAGGGCACATGCAACAGAACTGACGTCTACGGCCATTACGGGAATGTCTCCAAGACCCTGAAGAATACCATACAGGAGATGTTAGACTGTGGGCTCCTCCATGAGGAGATCCATCCGCTGTACAACATCCACAATATCTCGCTGACCGATTTGGGGAGGACCGTATTCGATCTGATGCTCCGCATAGAGGATGTCATGGCGGCTTGCGACACTCTCGAGAGTGGCGATATCCGACCGTCCCAGAAGGGCGATGCGGATCCTGAGAGGGACTTTCTGACCGAGACCTGAAACCGATAGGTTCGCTATCTTGACGTATCGTTTACGGTATGTATCGGGCTTTCGACCGATTCGCATTGGGTCTTCCCGTTCAATGACACCGGATATCTGGGGTTTAGGTCTCTTCACCAGTCAGTATGTAGTTTTGGTGCAATGGAAGGTATGCACAACCCTCCTATCCAGCATATAGGGAAAAGTCCCGAAATCGCCATTTTTGGACCCATTCGCATCGCCACCCTTGCACCGAAACCCCCTTATTTTTTTGGTGCAAATGAATGCCAATTCCCCCTGTTTTCTATCCTTGATCTGCCCCTTTCGAGACTGATTTTCTTCGCCAAAATTGAGTGCCAGAAGGGACGAATCCAGTTAGCACCATGGAAGATTATTAAAAATGCGGAGCCAATCGGCCACCATGAAGGCCCTCCCGGCAATAGCCGTCGCATCGATCATAACCGTCGTGGCACTGGCGATCTGCTTCGTCCAGCACGACGGCGGAGATAGCAACGATGACGGATACCTCTACGCAATATCCACCGATTCGGAGACCAACCTGGATGTGATCGACGTTTACGAATCCCATATCGAGGACGGGAAGGCGACCGCACCGGTCCAGAGGTACCGCACATCCGGATCCCCCGACAGCATCAATCCGTTCTGGGCCTTCGACAGGACTACGGGCAAAGGCCCCTTCAATTCCTTCTACGCCGCGATAAACCTGACAGATAACAGCCTTGCATACAGTACCAACGATTCCGTTCAGAAGAGGATGAGCTCTTCCGTCGGCTGCGTGGCGTACATACTCGATCCGTACGACCTCACCAAGACGATGGAGGGCAATGGGTTCGACGCCAGGCTCTACAACGTGATGCTCATAGTCCCCACGGTCTACTGGGTATCCGAGAAGGTGACGGCCGATGAGACCTCCGGTAATCTGGTGAAAGGGAAGGAGTACAACGTCCTGTACGTCTCGTCGTCCCCGGAATACGCCTTTCCGGGCCAAGGGACCATAGGCGGCATGAAGGCGTACGCACACTCCGCCAGCACCGTCCCGGGGAAAACGGACTTCGAGACCAACGTCTACCCGTACCTCGGGATCGGCGTATACGAATCCTATGTCACCGTGGACGGGGATCCATCGGGCGAGGGGATGCTGGTCTCCCAGAGCGGGAGGGTTCCCTCTGCGCACATCGACGTCGATGGGTTCAGGGACCTGGCCGATTCGCTCGTGCCGGCATCCGGCGGGGACCTCCAATCCGATTACCAGCAGTGGAACTACTATCAGTGGACCCTCTACAAGATCATGAGCTACACGGTCATGGGCTCCAAGAACTCCCAGGTGATGGTCGGTGACGGATACGTCCTGGGCAATGACCCGCCGGAGGTTATCGGCAACGATTCGCCGGCGGTCACCGGCAGCACGGACGGGATCGGCTTCATGGGCATCGCCGATGAGACGAAATCCGCTTCCGGGGCGATATCGTCCGATACCGGGAGGACATCGTCCAAGCTCTTCATAGAGAACGGATGGGGGTCTTTGAACGTCTTCGTCGGAGACGCATATGTGACCGGGACGGAATCGTCCGAGCTCCATCTACATGCGGGGAATTACCTGGGAGGGAGCTCCCTCATCGATTCCCGCGACCAACCGCTGACCCAGGAGCTCTGGGCCGATATCTTCTCGACGGGAACCGGGCAGTATGCGATATCCTCCGCATCCGCGGCATCCGCGACATGGGATACGCCCACATCATCCAACGGCAACCGCGACTCATACACGGACCCCGACTATCCCGGGGATATGGTGAACGGAGCGGAAAGCGGGGTGCTCTCGATCACCGTGGGGGGAAGATGG
>JAFSYZ010000039.1 GCA_017455785.1 Candidatus Methanomethylophilaceae archaeon | reverse complement strand
GAGAACTTCGGTTGGTTCATCAAGGCCCTCAGTTACGGTGCACCGCCCCACGGTGGTATCGCCATCGGAGTTGACAGGGTCATAGCCATCCTCCTCGGAAAGGAGACCATCCGTGACACCATCGCGTTTCCCAAGAACAAGAAGGCGGAGTCACTCATCGACGGATCCCCTGACAGGATCGACGACGATAAGATGGAGGAGCTCCAACTCATGTCACTGGCCATGGATGACATGGATTTCGACAACATGGATGTCGAGGAATGAAGGGGTTCCCCCTTCTTCCCCAACCATTTTTCTGTTTTTCCATTCTTTTAGTGTGGTTATTTACCTCAAATCACTATGTCAAAACACCTCAAATCACTATGTCAAAACACCTCAAATCACTATATCAAAACACCTCAAATCACTATGTTAAAATACCTCAAATCGCTATTATATGATTAGGTGCCAGAATGCAGAATTATAAACACAGGCTGATCGATGAACAATTCGATGTAAGAATGGAAGCTTTTGGTGCTACTTTGATAGTAGGTCCAAAGGGTTGTGGAAAGACTACAACAGCTAAACAGAAAGCAAAGACCGTCATAGAATTCGAGGATGAAGAGAAGAGAGAAGGCTATCTGTTATTGGCCGAGAATCATCCATCTGCACTTCTTAAGGGAGAGAAACCGATATTATTCGATGAATGGCAGGATGCGCCCAAGATATGGGGTACAATACGTAAGGATGTGGACGATTCAGGCCTTAACGGGCAGTACATTCTAATAGGGTCATCATCCAAGAACATAAAGGTCCCTCATACTGGAACGATGAGGATATCAAGATTGAACATGTATCCTATGAGTCTCTTTGAGAGTGGAGAATCGAACGGTCAGATATCACTTTCCAGGCTGTTCAGAGGTGAATACGGAAAAGACAGTGATTGGAGATCGGAATTGACCGTACACGATCTGATATTCTCCATATGCCGTGGCGGATGGCCCAGGGCTGTGAACAACACTACAGAGAGATCTAAATTGATCGTAGCAAAGGATCTATTCAGACAGACATGTGAAGTAGACATCTCCAATATAGATGATGTTAAGCGTGATCCGGTGATCGCGAATAGGATATTGAGGTCCTATGCAAGGAACATCTGTCAATTGGCAGATATGCAGACTATATTTACAGATGCATCATCGGATAACAATCTTGGAGAGAGTACGTTCTATGACTACGTAGACGCATTAAGAAGACTGTACATAATCGATGATGTGGATGCATGGTGTCCTGCAATCAGATCGAAGACAACGATACGTTCGAAACCCAAGAAGAATCTGGTCGATCCATCATTGGCCGTGGCTGCGTTGGGATTGAGTCCGGATTATCTGGAGACAGATTGGAAGACGTTGGGTTTCCTGTTTGAATCGCTGGTGATAAGGGATCTGAGGATATACTCATACGAGCATGATGGGAAGCTCTCATACTACCATGACAGGTACGGATTGGAAGCGGATGCTGTATTACATATGGATGATGGAAGGTATGCATTGATAGAGGTTAAACTCGGTCAGAAAGAGATCGAGGACGGGGTCAAGCACCTTAATGAGATCCACAGACTGATAAGGGAGTACAACAAGAAGGAGAAACAGGTCCCCCTCAGGGAACCTGATTTGAAGATGATCATAACTGGTACCGAATACGGTTACGTGAGGGATGACGGCATCTACATAGTGCCGATCGGATGCCTTCGTGACTGAATGTCACTCAGAGTCTCTTCTCTATGAGCCTCTTGGTAGCTTCCACTATGTCCGATGATGAGTACTGACCGCCGGTCTTCTTCATCACGATACCGATGATCCTGTTGGCGGCCTTCTCGTTCTTCCTGTAGTCGTCGATGACGGCAGGATTGGCATCCAACGCCTCCTCGATCAGCGAATCCAGGTCCGCAGATCCTGCGGATGCTTCTTCTATAGACCTTCCGGTCATGAGTGCCTTCAGTTTGATGTTGCATTCGGTATCGGTGATCTTCCCGTCATGGAACTGCGAGATGATGTCCACAATCTCGGATGTGTCCTTGCCCTGTTCCTCGAACGACTTCCAGTTGGCGGTTATGGTACCTGTGGTCCATGTTATCGCTGTCTGAACGTCGGAGGCCTTCACTATCTCCTCGAACAGTTCGGCCACTTTCATCGAGGTGTTGACGATCTGCTTGGCGATCTTCTCCTCCAGACCGTAGTCCTTCTGGAACCTTGCGATCATGTTGAGGGGACTCTCACGTAGTTTGATACCTTCGGCCATCTTGGCAATGTGGTAGATACCGAGGTCG
>JAFSYZ010000038.1 GCA_017455785.1 Candidatus Methanomethylophilaceae archaeon | reverse complement strand
GGCGTAGTGGTCCTTGTCGTCCTCCTTCCTGATTCCGAGTGACAGTTCAAGGACTGAACGTGCGATACGTCCGAGGAAGATCGCCTTCTTCATACGGTCCGCCTCGGTGTCTCCCAGATGGGGCAGGAGCGAACGGTCGAGGATGCTCTCGACCTTCTTGGTCCTGTACTCCTTCGCCTGACCGGCCGCGAAGTTCCTCTCCAGGAATGCGATCGCATCATCCTTGGTGTGGTATCCGTTGGGAGCGTAGTTCTTCTTGTCGAAACAGCTCTCGATGTTAGCGTAAACGATGTTGGCCATCTCGGGTGTGGATACGATTGTGTCGAAGATCTCCTGATCCGACTCCATTCCCAATGCCTTCATCAGTGCGATGAGGGGGATGGAACCAGTGGTGACGGGGACGGTGACCATGACCATTCCGTCCTTCTTCTTCTCCACCAGTGTGAGTGCACGGTATCCTTCCTTCTGTGAGAAAACCTTGGCGACTTCAACGGATGAACCGTACCTCTCGCTCTTCTCGACCATGACCCTGTTGGGTGCGAGGTCCTCGAGTGTGATCAGCGCCCTCTCGGTACCGCCGATGATGAAGTAACCTCCGGAGTCCCTTGCGTCCTCCTTGTTGTCGATGAGCTCCTGCAGGTACTCCTCGTTGGTGAGTTTGCGCTCCTTGGCCTCTTCAATAACAGCCTTGTTCAGGTTGCATCCGTTAGACTTGACCATCATAGGGAGGTCACCGATGTGAACGGTCTCGGTCTCCTTCTCGATGTCGTCCTCGATGACTGTGAAATCAACGTACACGGGTGCCATGTAGTTGAGGTTCCTCAGCCTTGCCTCCATGGGTGTGAGGTCGTGGCTGTAACCGTTGGCCTCCATGACCTTGGGCTTGTCCACGTGGATGGTAGGTTTGGCCTGGTGGTCGATGTTGCCGTCCTCGTCCCTCTTCCTTCCGATACGGATCTTGATGTTCCTTCCGTTCGTGCGCTCAGGGTCGAGTTTGATCATTCCGCGCTCGGCATCGTCCGTCGGTACCCTCATGTCATCGACGATCTTCTGCATCCTGCTGTTCTTGTTCTCAGGAGTCGCAAGGAAATCGTTGAAGGACACGATGTGGTGGTTGACGATACTGCGCTCTTCGAAGTATAGCTTTACCAGATCCCTCATCTGAAATCAGCTCCCCGTAACGAGTCTGTACGCGGTGAACTCCTCCGCTGTACTGCTCTTCCTTACGACCTTGATGACACGGCCCGCCTCTATCGGACCGTATATGTGCTCCAGCACCTTGATCGCGGCATCGCTCTTCCTAATCTTCGGAAGCTGGTCCTTGGTGATCTTGAGTTTGTCCAAGATCTGCTGGGCCTCCTCCTCTGACAGAAGGTAATGCTCGGGAACCAATTCATGTGTGAGCACATTGAATGAGATATTCTCCGTTGCCAAGTTTTCACCTACTCTTTCGCCACTGCCGGTCAGTGGTAAACCTTTTTGAGAAAATTCCAAGACTTTTCTTCGATTTTCCTCATACTTGATCCCGTTTGATCGCTCATGAAGACCATCGGCGGGCCTGAAGGGATTCGAACCCTTGACCACCTGATTAAAAGTCAGATGCTCTACCTAGCTGAGCTACAGGCCCTTGGATAGCTTAAGCTTGTAGAGGCTCGGATTACGTCCTCATATATAATTGTTCCTTACCTATATAGAAGTAAATGGAAAAAAAGAGGCCTTGCGGCCTCAGGGTTTTCACATGTTCATCTGCTGCCTGACCTCAGGATCGAACAGGTATGCGATCATGAAGACGGCGATGATGATGTGTACAACACAGTTGATGATGCTCAGGATATCGGTGGTTCCGAACGGGATATATGCGATGACCATCAGTATGAATGCGATCAAAAGGATGACCCAGATGATCTTGTCGCCTGTCGTCTGCTTGCCATCGTTGATCTTTCCGGCGATGAACACCAGGATGAATGAGATGACGATCGTGATGATGAGTGCGATTGCTCCCGCTCCAAGTCCTGAGCCGATGTCCTTATATCCGAAGACCATGGCGATAGCACTGAAGATACCGGTGACAGCAAATGTCACACCGACGACCCTGACGTAACCGGCAAGTGTGTCGATCTTTGTCAGGTTCTTAACGGACAGTGCGTATCCGATATAGATCAAAGCTGCGAGTACTGCCCCGACTCCGGTAATCACGAAGAAGGGGGTCTTATTGGTTATCTCTTCAGGGAGGGCGACATCCATATCAACGAAGCCTGCTGCAATGTAGCCGATCGCTTCGATGAGCAGGAGAACACCCACGAATATGAAGGCATAACCTACATTTTTAGTGTCAAAGAATGACATACTAGTTAAAGTGGCATCTTAACTATTTAAGCATGACTGCAATCCAGACAGTAAAATCCGAGTAATCTGGCTGAAAATGACTATATAAGCACTATCCGCCGACATCTCACATCGACATCAGATACAGTTCGGAATACCTGCCGCCCTTTGCCATGAGTTCCTGGTGCGACCCCTCCTCCAAGATCTTACCTTCATCCATGACGACTATCCTGTCGGCCTTGGATGCGAGATGGACGTTGTGGGTGGTCATTATGACCGTCCTGCCCTTCATCACTTCCCTCAGGGACCCGATGATCTCCATCTCCGACCTGGGATCCAGACCGGATGTGGCCTCGTCCATTATCATGATCTTCGGATCGGAAAGCAGGACACGTGTGAGTGCTATGAGTTTCATCTCCACCAGCAGGACAGCACTGGATGATGTCGGTGTGTTGTAACCGTCTGCCAGCCTGTCCACCTGCTTCTGGAGTCCGGTTATCTTTGCAGCCCTGATGACCTCCTCCTCGGGGATGTCCTTCCCCATACGGATGTTGTCCATGATGGTGCCTCCGAAGACACGTGGCTGCTGAAGGATAGGCCCACAGAATGATGATAGATCCTCCCTGCGGATGGTCATGATGTCCCTTCCGTCTATGGATACGGTACCGCTGTCCGGGTCATAGAACCTCAGCAGGATATTCAGCAATGTCGTTTTGCCTGAACCGGTACGTCCGATCAGGGCGACCGTCTCACCCGGTCTCACGGTGAGTGACACACCGCGGAGGACCTCTGAGCATCCGTCGTACGAGAACCTCAGGTTCTTCACGGAGATCTCACCCTTCACATTGTCGATATCGAACTGTTCCAGACCGTCGTCCTTAGATATCTCCTCTTGGTCGATCAGGTCGAGGACCCTGTTGAGGGAGGCCATCTCCGACTGTATTGTGTTGATGGATGATGAGGATTCTACCATTGGTTTACTTACAGCTCTGACGAAGAACACGAATACCACGAAGAGACCGATCGAGATCATACCCTGGATGATCATTATGGCACCGATGACGGCGGTCAACACGTAACCGATGTTGGATATCACGGTCACGCTGGGTTCGATAAGGCTGCTGACCATCCTGGACCTGGTGAACGTTGTCCTGTGAACCTCATTGGAGTGGCCATACTTCTGCTCCATCTTCCTCTCGAGACCGAACGTCTTGACCAGTCTGAAGTTGTTGACGGTATCCAGGAACAGCCCGTTGAGTGCCCCGACCGACCTCTTCTCCTCGCGGAAATCCTTGGCCGCCCTCTTCCCAACGACCTGTGCGACCCAAACCGACAGAGGGATGAGGATGACGAAGATCAAGCCGAGCCAGATGTTGGTATAGAGCATCATCAACACCATGAACGTGGACATCAAGATGTATGCCACACACCCTATGAGGTCTCCGGACAGCATCTTGTAAACGTATGACATGTCGTTGGTGATCAATGCCGTCATATCGCCTGCAGAGTTATGATCCAAATACTTCACCGGAAGACGGAGCACCTTCCTGCTGATCTCTACCCTCATGCGTTTCGTGACACGCATGCCCAAGAGGATCCCCCTCTTCTTGGAATTTATGGCCAGAAGATTGCCTATTATCAGCATGACGATGATGGTTTCCGCCATGATGGTGATGAAATTGTCCTCTTCCTCACCGGTGTACCAGTTGTCGATTATGGCGTCGATGAAGTTACCTACAATCATAGGAACGAATGTGAGGATAATAGCACCGAAAATCGCTATGCCTACGCATATCCAGAGTTCCTTCTTCTCATCAGACATATAACGGTAGAGCCTTCCTGTCGAGGACAGGATGAACTTGAAGGCGCCCACGATCTTGTTGTCTATCTGCTGCACATCATCCTGGATGTTCTTCTGGATCCCATCCTTGATCCCGTCCGTGATATCCGCAGCCTTCACGATACCGCCCCCTCATCGATCAGACGGCGGTACACACTGCAGTTCTTGGACAGTTCAGCATCGTTCCCGGACGCGATTATCCTCCCGTTCTGCATCACGACGATCCTTTCGAAATCGCGGACAAGCTCCACATTGCTGGTGACGACCATTACCGTGCTGTCCTTCAGGACGTTCTTGATCCCGTCCATTACACCCTGTTTCGATAGCGTGTCCAATGAGTAGAAGCATCTGTCGAATATGTAGAGATCCGACCTCTTAGCGAGACATCTGGCTATTGCCAGTTTCTGTCTCTGTCCGCCGGATATGCTGTTGCCTTCGTTGGTGACAAGTGTGTCCATCCCCATAGGTGATGATTCCACAACGTCCCTGAACCCTGATGCGTCCAGGGCCATGTCCATCCTCTCTTCGCTACACGTTCCGTACGGGTCTATGTTGTTCCTGAAGGTGTCCCTGAACATCTGAGCCCTGTCGGCGACGTAGGACACGGATGACCTCAGCTCTCCCTTCGATATCTCCATGATGTCCGTGTCACCCATGGATATCTTACCTTCGGAGACATTGGCGAAACCCATTATCGCGGCCGGTATACCCTCCTTTCCGCTGACATTGTCACCTACGATGGCGACCTTCTCTCCTCTCTTTATATCGAGGTCCAATCCGGTCGCCACCGTGCTGGATGACCTGGTTATCGATACGGAGTCCAATCTCAGTGCACTGTCCGAGTTACTATCGGGATGACCTGTACGCCTGTCCTCCTCATCGTCGGACAATGAAAGTACTTCGTAGATCCTCTTCTTGAGAGGCAGCATCCTGGGTACGACCACGCATAGGAACGGGACTATCGGTACGCACATGAGGAAATATGTGACATACTGGAACAGTACCACCATGTTGCCCGTGCTGATGATGGCCTCGTCGGAATTGATAGCGAAGATTGAACAGATTATCACCACGGTGACGTTCATCATCATGGCGGCCATCGGCTGCATGAAGTGGGTAGATAGATTGACCAACCTGTTCGCTTTGCCCAATTCCTCATTGACGGCATCGAACCTGGCCTCCTGATACGGGGTATTGCCTTCGGCACGTATGTTGCGGGAGCCCACGATGCACTCCTTCAGCACGTCATTCACCCTGTCGAGGCAATCCTGCTGTCTGGCGTATGCCGGTATGATACGCTTGCCTGCGATCAGGATCATGAACGCTATCATTATGAAGACGGCGAACATTATCGCACCGAACCTGACATCTATACTCGTGGTACAGATCACCAGACCGAACAACAGAATGGGGATGTACGTGTAAGTGGTCAATATGGATGTTATATAATCCTCTAAAGACGAGACATCGGATGTGACCGTTGTCATCATCTTTCCGCTGTTGGAGGAACCGATACGGCCCTCGTCTGCGGATAGGAGTGAGTGATAGAGATCCCTGCGGAGGTTGGTTATGACCTTCCCGGTGATCTTTGCTGAAATGTGGGAAACCAACACCCTGTCGACAGCGTACATACCGACCAACACGATCATCTCACAACCCAGTTGGATCACGAGATCCACGTTTTTCTGCTTCACACCCTCGTTGATCAAAGGACGGGTGATGTTGATCAGATCCAACTGCAGAGCGACACCTATGATATGCAGGATTATGATGACGCATATCATCGTGATGTGCGGACGGAAGTATGCTATGATGCTCTTTTGCATTGGACCCGTCGGTAAGAATACGTACTAGTCTTTAACCGCTACGACATGGAATGGTCGATCAGGCCCTGGATGCGATGTACCTGTCTATATCGGTAACCGTGTCCTCCAGGTTCTGCCAACGGAACTCTGGAACATCTAAGAAACTGTAGACGTTGTATCTCTCGAAAAGGTCCACCGCTTCAGGGGCTGTCATCCCGTGGATACGTGAGAACTCTATGATGCAGTAGATCTTGAACTTCAGGGTCTCGGAATGTCCCTTCATGCCTCCGGCCATACCAACTCACCCCTGGATTCATCCTCGAACAGTTCGGCCAAGGTCAGCGGGCTGTAGTGCCAGACCTTGGTACGTTCGTCGGAGAGAGCTGCGTAGACCTTAGACCTCATGAACTTCCCAATCGCCTCATTCTCGTCCCATCCGTTGTTGTCTATCAGTATCCCGACCGTATCGGCGGTCAGTATCGGAAGCCAACCTTCGAATTTTTTCTGATCTATCATCTCACCTCCTGTTCTCCTATGAAACTGATGCTTTCTAGGGATTTATCTGTATGGAAAAGAATTTGTCCATCGAGTTTAGTTGATTTTAGCAAATATATCGTCTCTTCCTTAGTGATCAATCCATATTGATATCTGTGCAACGTTTCATAGACATCGTCATCGGCAACCGGCCCCATCACAATGTCATATCTGTGATCCTTATCGGTCAAACGATTTGTCATCACAAAATCTAGCCATTCTTCCGTCGGTCCCGAATCGTACAGGTTGATGTAAGCCTTACTTGAATTATTTCTCATACGGACAACACTTGCCCATCTTTCTGCTTGTTTTTTCGATTCAGTCGTGTAGAATCCTTTTCCAAAATCGGTTTTACGTGTCGGATTCATTATTCTGGGTGAGTGAACAATTAAATCACTACCGTGATAAATTATCATAATATGATAATTAATTTATTAAACTTAAATTTATCTTTTTATATTGTTGTACCATTGTTAAAAACATCCAAACAAACAGGAATAATTCTTTGATTGACTGGTAAAAACAAGAAACTTTGATGATACAGAAAGTAAAGGTTGAGGGCCCCTTACGGGCCCTCATTGTTCATTGTTTTCACTCGTTCTTCTTCTTGTAGACGAGGAAATAGTACGCTGCACCGGCTGCGATCAGGATGATCACAATGATTACGATTATCAGGCCGATGTTCACGCCTCCTCCTTCAGATGGCTGCGGAGGTGTGGTGCCGACATACACGTGACAGGTAGCCTCCTTACCGCCGTCCACTGTCGTGACGGTGATCACGGCATCTCCCTTGGCGACACCATGCACTGTACCGTCCGGATCGACCGTAACATAAGATGTGTTGGATGACTTCCATGTGACATCCTTGTTGGGTGCGTCGGAAGGCGTCACTGTTGCAACAAGCTTGAAACTATCGCCCACATCTATCGTGTTGCTGGTCTTGTCCAGGCTGACGCCTGTGACCACACCGGGGACGTACTCCCATTTGGCGTACACGTTGCTGTCCCTTATGAACACATAATCCAGAGTAATCTTTACACCACCTGGAACGGATGTCCACCATCCGTCGAATGTGTACCCTGGCTTGTCAGCAGGCGTAGGCAACGGTTCCGAGAGTTTACCGTAGTTGTCGGTCTTAATCTCCTTCACGATATCGCCGTCGGACCAGAAGGTGATCGTGAAACTGACGCCGTCGAAGTAATAGAGGTTGGCATAGGTCCCTTCGCTGCCGTTACCGCACCAAGTCTTACCCTTGAGGTTCTCCGCGGTCTGATCGATCACGGTCGTCGTGTCGTTGTAGTGGAACTTAAGACAGTATGCGACCTCATCCTCGACAGTTGTCAAAGAATCCGGGAAGGAGATGGATTTCGGATAGCATTGCATGAATGCCTCATCACCGATGGTGGTGACACCTTCCGAGATTATGACTTTCTCAAGGTACGAATTCTCCATGAATGCCCGTTCTTCTATCCTGGTCACATCCACCGATGCCACCTCGGTCGGAACGGTGAAGGAAGTGTTTGTCTTACCCTGAGGGTATATGCAGAGTGTGGATCCGCCGTCGGAATAGAGCACCCCGTCCACGGCACTGAAGATCAGATTACCGGAGGCAACTGTGAACTCCTTCAATGCAGGGCAACTCTTGAATGGCCTGTAGTCGCCGAAGGTCGCCAATCCGGAGCCTATGTTGACGGTGGTGAGTTTCTCACAGCCGATGAAATCCTCCACCTGGATGACACTGTCCGGCAGGGTCAGTGTGGTGAAGGCGCAGTTATTGAACCCGCTGATCGTCTCCACCCCATCCTGAATGGTGAGGTCCGTCAGCTTGATACATCCGTTGAACGAATAATCGATCTCCTTGACGTTACCTGGTATGGTGACCGAGGTCAAGGACTCCAGACCGTCGAATGCTGTGAACGGGATCTTTGAGATCCCTGTCCCTATGGTCAGGGTCGTTGTACTCTTACAGTTCTCGAAACAGTCGTCCCCGATGGTCGTGACGGAATCCGGTATGACGATGGCCTTCAATCCGACACAGTTCTCGAATGCCCCACCGCCTATGGTCGTTACACCACTGGGTATTGTAACAGAGGTCAATGCGGCGCAATCCTCGAACGCACTGCCGCCTATGATTGTAACACCGCTCGGGATGATGATCGCGGAGAGCTTCTCACATCCATAGAAGAGACCGGATGGGATGCTCGTAAGACCGCTGTTCAAAGTGACGGTCGTAAGGCTTTTACAGCCACTGAAGACCTCACTCCCCAACGTCGTCACGTTGGACAGATTGATGCTGGTGATAGATGTACCGTACAAGGCTGCATAACCCATGCTGGTCACCGTGGCCGGCAGGTTGAACGTCGCCAGTTTCGAACAGCCTTTGAACACGCTGCCCTCGAATTCCGT
>JAFSYZ010000037.1 GCA_017455785.1 Candidatus Methanomethylophilaceae archaeon | reverse complement strand
GTCTGGCTATGATCCTCATTGGATACTGCATCGAATGAAAGAACTTCCTGGGCATCCTCTCCGCAGTAGTATCTGGAGGATGACATGTTGCCCTCCTTGGTCACCTTACCTTCATCCATAAGCATCTTGACGTAATGCAGCAGCCTCCTGTAACGCATACCTGAGTGTTTGCAAAGGACGGATGCACTGGTCCCCGGACGTTCCCTAATAAGCTGAAGGACGGCATCCTTCTCCTTGATGGTCAATGCCCTTCCGGTATCTGTCATGATATCATTCCTGTTATCGGCCCGTTCCATCCACTGTGAAAAGGGCCCTCCGATAACATATCGGACGTATGATTATATCCGTTGCCTTACCATTCTGCAATGGTGTACGGATACGCAACGAAAACTCTATAACGATGTTAATCACAACATCTGACTAATCTGTACTGCCATTATCATCAACTTCCCCGAAATCTGACTTTCAATCCCTTTGTTATATCACGGCCCAAATTATATTAGTCCGCTTCAGGATACGATTTCGTACGGACGGAATGGCCGGGCGCCGAATGACGCGCCGGCACGAGTGGAACAGATAGAAGATCATCCCATCTGTCGAACTCAGGTTAGATAAATCACTTGATGATCCATGGCATACTGTAGACAATGCGGCCGTCAGATAGCCGATGACTGTACATTCTGTCCCGACTGCGGGGCCAGACAGAGGGAATTGGTCTATGTTAACCAAGTGTATGACAGCGGGAGCATCGGGTGGTTCATCCTGGGATTCTTCTTCCCTCTGATAGGGTTCATACTGTGGCTTGCCTGGTTGTCAACGAAACCCAAGTGCTCTAAGATGGCTGGATTGGGTGCGCTCACACCGTTTTTGATCGCTGCAGGCTTCGTCATTGGAGCTGCAATCGTAGGTGCCCTAAGCAACTAGTTATTCTTATTTCAGCCAATATCGACCGATGACGAATCCTTCTAAGCTGAAAGGACAAACAATATCATAAAAAGGGATGATGCGGACCCTGCACAGAGGCAGGGGCCGCTCAAATAGTTTGTGTATGAGCATCGCCCGATGCGAATATGATCGCCATATGGGGGTGACATACACCTGATCAGCCAGAAGTCCTGATTATATGCAGGAACGTACAGAGACATTACTATCACTGCACCCATTACGAGTTGACTGCGCTGACCTGTGCCTTACAGTTATGTATGGTCACCATTCGATACCGATGATGACGGATACACTGACGGCGCTATCGTGGTCGTTTCATATATGTGGTGAAGGTTCCTCTGCCCGATGAGGGGCGGTCACCTACAAGCTGGGATGTTTATGAAGTGTTCATGCATGAATCCATGTGGAACACCGTACCACATCTAACCACGATTCGGCAGTTGATGCCTACGACCGACTAGCAACGATCGAATCCAAATCTCCGAGCCCGTTAGGGACGGTCGACAATTCCTTGACAAGGATTGTGTTGTGTTTTGGACAATTTATTGATAACAGAGCAGATATTTAGTCGTGTCTTAGAGAATAAAAACGGTGCTCCAAGTTCTAAGGTGGATGGTCATGTTGATACGATTCATCGTTGTATCATAGGTATCATAGCACCGATGATACCTATTACAAGGATAATTCTAAATATTAATTATTGATATGAAAAAATGATGTCGAACGATGTGCGTAATGCCGTATACAGACTCTACCCCAACAAGGAACAGGAGAGGAAAATGTTACACTCTCTGGATGTTACGAGGGCTGTGTACAACGCACTCGTCAACACCTGCCGGATATACATCGGTTTCAGACTCCCGTTCCCGTCATTTATGGATCTGAACAAGATGGACACGAAGATAAGGCAGGAGAACGGATGGATGCAGGATGTTCATTCGCATCTTTTCACCTCAGTGGCCAAGAGGGTGCACAACGCATTCAAGTCATGGGCCAAGAGGCATAAAGAAGGTGTGGGATTCCCGAGATTCAAATCGAAGAACATGTTCGATTCGTTCACTTACACCTTGGACACCGATTACTCATTCGTTGATAGGGACGGACACAAAGGCGGATACGACCGTATCCGCCTCGGGATGATTGGTCTAGTGAAGTTCTCCAATCCTTTCAGGATCAAGGGGAAATGTAAGACAGCAACAGTGTTCAGAAGAAAGATAGGGAATCATTACGAATGGTTTGTTTCCATAGCGTACGAGATGGAATATCCATTCAAGGATGCATTCTTCATAGAGGAGTTCAGAAGACCTGATGTAGGTATCGACCTAGGTCTGCGGACACTTGCTACATTATCGGATGGCGTAATGATATCCAATGACCGCAGCTACAGGAAGATGGAAGGGAAGATAGCAAAGTCCCAACGTAAGCTGTCCAAATGTGAGAAAGGATCACCTGACTGTAAGAGACAGCTTGGAAAGCTGTCCCATCTTTACAAGAGGATCAGGGGATATCGTACCGACAGGTTCCATAAGATAACCAGGGAGATATCCCTGCATTACAATAACGTGTACATGGAGGATCTATCCGTAAAACATATGGCGGAGGACTCCGACAAGGGTATGAGGAAATCGTACCGCGATGCTGGTTGGAATATATTCACAAGATTGCTGAATTACAAAGTGGAGGAGACTGGTAATTCTATAATCTATGTGAATCCGGCCTACACATCGCAGATATGTTCCTGCTGCGGGGAGATGGTCCCTAAAGACCTGACGATACGTATGCACATCTGTCCGCATTGCGGATTGGTTATGTCCAGGGACCAGAACGCAGCGATAAACATACTCAACCGTGGTTTGGGGCTGCAAACCGTGACCGGTATAGTCTAAATAGCTGTGAAGGAGAGAATCCTGAGCGCAGGATCTGAGT
>JAFSYZ010000036.1 GCA_017455785.1 Candidatus Methanomethylophilaceae archaeon | reverse complement strand
TAGGCGACGGCGGACTGCTGTATCTTGAGGATCTCGTGAAGGGTAACGCGAAGGTCAAGGTACCTTCCACATTGAATCCCGTCGGAATGGACAGGGAAAGATGGAAGGAGATGCACATCTCCGAACATTTCGCCGAGAAACAGCTGAGGATCATCGAACTATACGGGTCCATGGGCATCAGAACGACATGTTCCTGCACACCATACACAGGGGTCAACGTCCCGAAGTTAGGGGATCATATCGCATGGGCTGAATCTTCAGCATTGTCGTTCGCCAATTCGTATCTAGGTGCGAGGACCAACAGGGAAGGCGGTCCGGGTGCATTGGCCGCCGCTATATTGGGGAAGACGGCCAATTACGGATTACATCTGAAGGAGAACAGGAGGCCCACGGTTGTCATCGATGCTGAGATCGGTGACACAATGTTCGAGCATTCATTGTTGGGTCAGGCTGTAGGATCGAGGATAGGTAACGGCATACCGTACTATCGCGGGATACATCCCGGATTGGAGGAGACCAAGTCCATGGCCGCGGCCATGGCCGCATCCGGTGCAGTGGCGATGTTCCATATCGAGGGTGTCACGCCTGAGTACAAGGATTTCGATATCTCAGAACTTGAGACCATCCATATCGGGAAGAAGGAGATAGAGGATGCCAAGGCGATGCTCGATAAGGAGGATGATGTCCAACTGATAGCATTGGGATGTCCCCACCTCACCGAGAAGGAGATGCACGAGATCGCATCTTTACTGAAAGGTAAGAAGAAGAGAGGGGATGCGGAGATATGGTTCTGCACATCCAAGGAAGTAAGGGAAAAATGTCCAGAGGATGTGAGGATAATGGAGGAGTTCGGTCCTGTATTGGCGGATACATGCATGGTAGTGTCACCTATCGAGGGGGTCTTCTCCAGGACGGGTACCAATTCTTGTAAGGCGGGCAACTATCTTCCTACATTGTGCTCACAGAAGGTCATGTGCCGTGACATTGTCGATCTGCTGAAGGTGATAGAATGATCCTGAAAGGACGTTCGATCTGTAAAGGTAAAGCAGAAGGCAAGGTGCTGAAGCTGGAAGGTGCATTGAGCTTCCTAGGAGGAGTCGAATCCTCGACAGGTGAGGTGAAGGTGGAGAACGGAGGCAACGTTCATGGAAGGATTCTTGTGTTCCCAAGAGGGAAGGGCAGTACTGTCGGCTCTTTCGTGATGTACGACCTAAAGGCCCACGGCAAGGAGCCGGCCGCAGTCATCAATGCATCAGCGGAGACGATAGTCGCCACCGGAGCGGTGATTTCTTCGATCCCGATGGTGGATCAGATAGATGTAAAACTCATCCGCGATGGTGATGATGTCATTGTGAATGCTGATGAGGGTACCGTCGAGTTACTAGATGTAAAAAAGATAACGGTCGTTTCATCCGCGGTGATGATAGACGGCAAGGTCCTTCTACTCAGACGCCCCGATACAGCGAAGTCCTATGCGGGTTACTGGTCGCTATGTGCAGGCAAACTCGAGAAGAACGAGTCCCTGGAGGAAGCTGCGATAAGGGAGATAAAAGAAGAGACCCAGATCGTCGTTGATAAGGCCAAGGGATCCCTTCCGCCAATCTATGTCAGGGAAGGCGACATCATATGGGAGGTATATCCGTTCATATTCGATGCGGGCAGTGCTACTCCTGTCCTTAACAAAGAGAACGTGGAATACAAGCTGTTGACAGTCGATGAGATGAGGGGCATGAAACTCGTCGATTACACCATCGAGGTCACCGAGCAGATGTTGCCGATGCTGTGATCAGAACCAGGCATCCAAGGACTTCTGAAGTCTCTTGGCCTTGTTATTCTTCCTAGCGTTCTCGATCTTGGATACAGCGGAGCTCACACGGTCCTTGGAGAATCCATAATCTACAAGATATTCGACAACAGCATCGCGGTCTATCTCTTTCGCCTTGATGTCGTAATCGTCGGAGTATGTGCCGTTGAGGAAGATGTCGCGTACCTCCTGATATCCGGGTATGTCAACCTCCAGATGTCTCATGGCACCTTCTAGGTCACCGTGATCCTTGATCAGTTTCAGACCCTTCTTCGGACCGATACCCGAGATCCCGGGGTTGAAGTCGGTGCCCATGAGGATACAGACATCCACCAGCTGCTCCCTTGTGATACCCAGTTCATCGAAGAACTCCTTGGAATCGATTATCTCCGTCTTGACATCCTTGTAGATGTCCTTACCTGGGACCTTCCTCCTTCCGGTTATGGTCATGTTCCTGAGGAGCCTCGGTGCTCCGAACAGAAGCGAATCGAAATCCTGTGAAGCCGATGCCCACACGTCGCCTTTGGCACACATGTACGCACCTTGCGCCTCACCATCACTGGGAGCTATAATAACAGGCAATCCCATAAGACCCAGCAGTTCCTTTGCTGAAGCAAGAATCTCTGGTGTCATCCTGGATGTCTGCTGTGCCTTGGAGAATGCTTTCTTGGTGTCCCCTTCCTTGATGGCCTGCTCCCATTCCTTCTCCGCTTTCTCCCTTATCTCCCTGCGTTTGGCAAGGGTGTCGAACTTCAGTTCATGGGGTTTACCGTCGAAGATGAATGAGGGCTCTATTCCCGCTTCGATAAGATTCGCGGTCCTGTAGAGAAGTCCGGAGAGGTGTGATGTCACCCTTCCTTTGGAATCGGTAAGAGGATATCCGTCCGGCTGTCTGATGATCGAAAGGAACTGATAGATCGTGTTGTACGCATCTATCGCCACAGTCCTGCCGTTGAGATCGGACAGTTCGACGTTGATCGGCGATGTCAGGCCGGAAAGATTTACTCCCATAGTTCTCCGAATGGATTGGTCGGATATAACGATGTCATTGCGGAACAGCAATCCTATCTTATCCGGAAGATGGACTCAGAAGTTGTGCCAGATCTCGATCTCTGATGCCATGTCCTGCTGTTTGAACATGTAGCTTCCTGCCGCTAGTACAGTGGCACCCGCATCCGCGCATGCCTTCCCAGTCTCGCGGTTGATGCCACCATCGACAGATATCTCGTAGTGGAGGTCGTGCTCTTTGGCGTATTCGCTGAGGAACCTGATCTTCGGAAGGACACTCTCCATGAACTTCTGTCCTCCGAATCCGGGTTCCACGGTCATAACAAGGATCAGTTCCACTCTGTCGAGGTACTTCACGATATCTTCAACCGGTGTCTTCGGTTTGAGGGATATCCCTGCCTTCAGTCCCCTTGCGTGGATCCTGTCTATAGCACCGTCGATATCACCCATCGCTTCCGCATGTACGGTGATGTAATCGGCTCCTGCTTTTGCGAAGTCATCGATGTATCTCAACGGATCCTCGATCATCAGGTGCACATCGAACGTAAGTTTGGTAAAAGGTCTCAAGGCCTTGACGACTCCGGGCCCTATCGTTATGTTTGGAACGAACATCCCGTCCATCACATCAAGGTGTATCCAGTCGCATCCTGC
>JAFSYZ010000187.1 GCA_017455785.1 Candidatus Methanomethylophilaceae archaeon | reverse complement strand
GGCGTTGTCCCAGGCTCCTCCACCGTTGTTGAGGAAGTTTGCCATGAGGATACCGACGATGGTAGCTACCATGATCAGTCCACCCACCGCGTAGGGTGAGATGTCACGGAACTCCTCGGGGAGTGCATACCTGTACAGCAGACCGAAGACGATAGGTGTCAGGATGGGCAGGAGTGCGGGAACGACCATCTGCTTGGGAGCGGACTGTGTGGCGATGTCGACGCACCTTCCGTACTCGGGCTCCTTCTCGCCTGCCATGATCTTTCCGTCCGCGAACTGCTGACGTACTTCCTGGACCATCTCACCTGCGGCTGTACCGACTGCACGGATCGCGAGTGATGCGAAGAAGAACACAAGAACTGCTCCGATGAGTCCTCCGACGAAGATCAGAGGGTTACCGAGAACGACCTGCTCCATCTCAGCGACGATGGATGTTCCGTTGTGCTCTGCAACGATCTCGAAGAATGCTGCGAACAGCAGGAAGGCTGCCAGTGCGGCAGAGGACATTGCATATCCTTTGGTGAGTGCCTTTGTGGTGTTACCGACTGCATCGAGCTTGTCTGTCCTGTTCCTGACCTCCTCGGGCTGGTTGGACATCTCGGCGATTCCACCGGCGTTGTCGGTGATGGGTCCGAATGTGTCCTCAGCGAGGATGAATGCGGAGGATGCGAGCATGGATACGGTTGCGATAGCTGTTCCGTACAGACCGAAGATCGCGGATCCGCCATCAATGGAGTAGAATCCGAGGAGATATGTGACCACGATGGCGATACCGATCAGGATGACTGGCAGGACTGTGGACTCCATACCGACGGACAGACCCATGATGACGTTGGTGGCAGGTCCGGACTCGGACTGCTGTGCGATGGTCTTGACTGGCTTGTGGTCACCGGTGTAGTACTGTGTGATGTACACAACGGAGAGACCGAGCACGATACCGACGATTCCGCAGATAGCGTAGTTGACCCAGCTGATAGAGAATGAACCGAGGATACCAAGATCGACATGCGCATCCTTCAACAGGAAGTAACAGGCGAAGATCATGGTGACGATAACGAGCACCATGGTCACGTAGTAACCGACGTTGAGGGATTTGATGACATCCGCAGCCTCATCCTTGAGACGGACACAGAAGATACCGATGAGTGACGCTACGAGTCCGAAGGCCATGATGACCAGGGGCAGGTAGATGAAGTTCATCGCGACATCCTCGGGAAGTCCAAGATGGAGAGGAAGGTTGAAGATGGCCAGACCAATGACCATCGAACCGATGATCTCAGCAGCTGTTGATTCGAAGATATCTGCTCCACGTCCTGCACAGTCACCGACGTTGTCTCCGACAAGGTCAGCGATGACAGCGGGGTTCCTGGGGTCATCCTCAGGGATTCCTGCTTCGACCTTACCGACGAGGTCCGCACCGACATCTGCTGCCTTGGTGTAAATACCTCCGCCGAGCTGGGCGAAGAGAGCCGCCATTGACGCACCGAACGCATATCCGACCACTGAGTGCAGGGTTGCTGTCATGTCGCCGTCACACCAGATGTTGTAGACGAAAAACACGATGAACAGTCCGGCCAGTGAGAGAACGGATACTGCGATACCGGAGATCGCACCGCCACGGAAGGAGGTCTTGAATGCCTCATTGAGTGAGCGTGTTGCGGCAGCTGAAGTCCTGATGTTGGAGTTGACCGAGACCTTCATTCCGATGTAACCGGAAAGGATCGAACAGCCTGCTCCGATGATGAATGCGATTGCGACCTTGTAGTTCAGGTAGTCTTTGAAACTATCTGCTGCGAAGCCGATGATCGCAATGACGATTGCTATGACAATTGCGATGATACCGATCGTCTTGTACTGCCTTGCGAGGTAGGCCATTGCACCTTCCTCGATCTTGTCTGAGATCGCCTGCATCTCAGGGGTTCCCTTGTCCTTGGAGAAGATCTCCCTGTAGAAGATGAAAGCGACTATCAGAGCGATAACTGCAGCGATCGGCACCATAAACAACAGATTGCCGGTGGTGAATTCAATCATTTGAGTTAGCTCCTTTATAGGTTGGGGCTCCCTTAACCTGCGCTTGTATATAAAGCGTGCGGGTTTCTTCCTATATATAGGAGGTTGAACTCGTAGAAATGGATGTCCCGTCCTTGAGGTGTGGTCTGCCATCTTCGTCAAGAAAACCTGCACCCAACGTCCTGAAGGGTTCGATGATCTCCTTGCAGAACACCTGTCTGGCACATATGGCACCCGTGTCACATGTCAAGGAGATGACCACATCGCAGTCATCTATCTCCGATGACTTTTTTGACGATAACTTAGAGTTGATACATGATGCGGATGTAGAACCGACACCCGTGACCTCTACCCCGTCTTCTCTGAGACGAACGGCAAGTCTTTGAGCGGAATCCTCCCCGCCCATACCGTTGCAGAGGCGGGCACATGTGTTGCAGGTCCAGATGAACACCTTCCTGCCCTTCACCAGATCCTCCAGTTCAGGGAGTTCCATGGACCTCTCCAGTATCATCATTGAAATCATAAAGACAATCTGGATATATCTATTGAACGCCACATTTCCTCAGGATTGCCCACGACGATCGACGGAATCATCACCAAGTGTTTTATCACAGAATGACATGCGACTGCCAATGACCTGGTATGCGGTTGAGGGTACGGACGGTTCAGGAAAATCCACCGTCGCGGATATAGTCCGAAGGGAACTGGAATCCAAAGGGAGGAAAGTCCTTATGATAACCCACCCCAACTGCGACAATAGATGGGGCAGGCTGGCATCCAAGTACCTTCACGGCAAGGACAATAAAGCTTCCAAACTCCTCGCCACGGTATTCTACATATTGGACGTCCTCAAATCACTGAGATACAAAAGGAAGCACGGAAAGGAGTACGATGACGTCATATTCGTCAGGTACAGCATGGCCGCGGCTTATCTCCCCAAACCTTTGATAAACGTCGGATACAAGGTAATAGAATTCATACTCCCGGTACCGGAGGTCAAGATATTCGTCGATATAAGACCGGAAGTGGCGTATGAGCGCATAATGTCAAGGGGTGAGGAGATCGAGATATTCGAGAACCTGGAATCCCTTCAGAAGATCAGGGACAAGATGCTCATGATCTCCTACAATTGGAATGTCATCGACAACAGCAGTACGCCCGAGGAGACCGAGAGGGCGGTACTTTGGGTACTCTCCGAGACAAGAAAGACAGATTGAAATTGTACGTCCGCCATATGCAATGACATGGCAAGGGCGTTGGTCACAGGTGCCTCAGGCGGTATCGGCAAGGAACTATCACTCATTCTAGCACGCAACGGTTACGATCTCGTCATCGTGGCGAGGAGACAGAAGGAACTCGAGGAACTGCGTGATGTGATTGCTGCTCAATATGCAAGAGTTGTAGAGATCGTCGCATGCGACCTCACCGACATATCGGCCGTTGAGCTCATGCCTACCGATGTTGACATCCTGATAAACAACGCCGGATTCGGTGACCTGGGGCCGTTCGTCGACTGTGACCCTGACAAGCAGATAAGGATGATC
>JAFSYZ010000186.1 GCA_017455785.1 Candidatus Methanomethylophilaceae archaeon | reverse complement strand
TTCCTGATTGGATATCCTCTTGATCTCGGTGTATGTACGTGGTTTCATATCCGTCAAATTGAAGGATACTGGCATCATCGTAGCGCTATCCATCGTCATACTGATGTTGATCTTCTTATCCACCATCACCAAAGGCAGATCGTTGAATCTTATGACCTCCTTGGTGTTGTCATATGAGGCCACAGGTGCAATGTACCCGTTACAGAAATCGTTCCTGTCGAACCTGTCCCTCCATTCTCTGAAGAATGTGAAACGGGTATTCTCATTCAGGTCCTCCAGCATCGATTTCAATGCCTCATTGGTTATGACACCTTTGTAAGGGATGTCATTATCAGGTGCCCAATAGACGATGTCTGCCAAGGGTCTTTTCTCGATGAGAAGGAAAAACACACACGACATGAACAACTCCCAATTGTCCGGTATCGCAATTCTGATGGCATCGGTCAGGCCTATGGAATCTGAAATGTTCCTCAGGAAGAATGTAGCACCCATCGATCTGACGGTAGCGGACTCGCCCATCTCATTCCTCTTGTTGGGAACAATCTCGCCGGTCTCCGGGTCGACATGCCCGAGACACTTCCTCTTACACTTGCACCTCTTCTTCTCACTGTCCCAGATGGACTCGTTGAGATATGCGTATGTCTTACCATTGGTCTTGTTCTTGAGATAGACTATGGAGGACATGAAATCATATCATCGTGCCGATATTAAAACACATATTGTTTATACATATCAAGCGAACGTTCATTGCTGACATTTATGCATTTTTTACATGATTTTTTTGATAATATATGAGGAATCTATTGATAACTCCCTTATAATCGGACTATTTTTTCATGCTGTAAAATAATTTTATAAATAGTATCCAAAAAGGACAGTTAAATAGTGTGCCAGACAGATGCATTAACATCAGCGGAGGCATCGAATGACATACGGACTATCATTGGACATCGGGACAAGCGGAACCAGGGCACATGCCGTCGACCTATCGAACGGGAAGATCATCTCAACAGCGATGACCAGCTGTCATCCTATGCCCGGTGCCAACATCATGGACCACCTCACGTTCTGCATCAGGAACGGGACGGATCTCGCCCACAACATCCTGATGGACACGGTCAACAAGGTCATACACAACCTCCGCATCGATCTGAAACAGGTGGAAAGAGTGGCCATATGCGGCAATCCGATCCAGCTGTCCCTGTTCCAAGGGATACCCGTGGACGACCTCGCCTTCGCAGGAGAGAACGCCCACAAGGCGCACAACATCAAGCAGCAGAAGAGGGACGCAGGTGTCTTCAATGCTGCGGACGTAGGGATGGATGTCCCCGACAGTACCGAATTGTATGTACCTCCAGCGATTCGTCACGAGATCGGAGCGGATGCCCTCGCAATGATGTACAAGAGCGGATTCCTGGAGCAGAAGGATAACTGCCTCGTCACCGATTACGGTACCAACGCAGAGATGGCACTGAAGGTCGGTGACGAGATCTATACGGGATCCGCCGCTGCAGGTCCGGCCATGGAAGGACAGTCCATAAAATACGGGATGCTCGCATCGCCCGGTGCCATATCCGATCTGGAGTATGAGTTCAGATGGAGATGCAAGGTCATCGACGATGATATGTCCGTCGGTGTAGGCGATCAGTACGATTTCGGCCTTGAGATGTGCATGGAGGAAGGTCCGTTGCACGGAAAGGCCAAGGGAATCACAGGAACAGGTGTGATCGCTGCAGTAGCGGCCGCCATGGACTCGAACCTCTGGAGAAAAGGAAAACTGACGACATCCGATGGTAAGATGCACATGCAGGACGGGATATGGATCGATTCCAACGACATTTCAGAGGCCACCAAGGCTATAGGTGCCATGAGGGCGGGTCATTTCACACTCCTCGAACATGCAGGAATCAAGTTCGATGAATTGGATATCATGTACATGGCCGGAGCATCGGGAACATACGTTGATGCCGTCAAGGCAAGGGAGGTCGGATTGTTACCTCCGACATGCGGTACGATCTACCAGATCGGTAACACATCGCTGTCCATGGCCACAGATATCCTGAGGGATCCTGAACTGTTGGATAAACTCCAGGGAATTGCCAACCAGATCAGGTCCAACCACATCATGTTCGCAACGGACAAGATCTTCGAGGAGATCTACATCCAGGAACTTTCCTATTGGGGAGAGGGCATGACCATGGCGATGTACAACGAACACCTGAAGGAGAAGGGGATACAGCCCTTGCCGAAGGTCAAGGGAACGCCCACCGTACACCGTGTAGTAGAGCGTGACATCCAGGATTACGGTGAATACGGACTTACCATCCTGAATGATATCGGTACCGAACTCGTAGGCAAATTCGAAGGATGCAACAAATGCGGAAAATGCGTGAGGGAATGTCCGGAGCACGCATTATCGATGGATGACGACGGAACGTTCAG
>JAFSYZ010000185.1 GCA_017455785.1 Candidatus Methanomethylophilaceae archaeon | reverse complement strand
TTTTCTTTCTCGCTGTCTTCCCATACCGACAAATACCCTGACCGTGATTGTACGGACATGGCCTCTCTGAAGGAAGTCGGTGAACAGCAGCTCATCAGGAACATACGTTCCATTATCAGGCCTGCGAAGGATGCCAGGGGAACGGATGACGACGCGGTGGTCCTCCAAACAGGCGGGGATATCGTGGCCAGTACGGATGTGGTGACGTTCGAGAGGCATATGCCGAGGACGATGTCTTATGAGAGGTTCGGATGGATGGCCGCCGCGGTGAACTTCAGTGACCTTGCCGCGATGGGTGCTAGGCCCATAGGTCTTCTGACATCGCTGTCGATGCCGCCGGATATGGATGAGCATGATCTGTATGATATCGTGAGCGGCATGGACCAATGCGCTGAATTCGTGAACACGTTCATAGTTGGCGGGGATACCAAACCAGGTACGGGGTCCATATCATGCACAGCGTTGGGAACGATGGAAGGTCGTGAACCCATGATGAGGTCCGGGGCGGAAGTCGGGGACATCGTGGCGGTGACAGGTCCCCTAGGAGGTCCGGCCGCAGGATTCGCAGCTCTGGAGAATAATATCGATGCGGAGGAGGCGATCTTCTCATTGATGGTCCCGGTCCCAATGGTGGATGCTGGTATCGCTCTGTCATCAACAGGGAAGGTGACATCATGCATCGATCTGTCCGACGGTCTCGCCACCGCTGCCAATACCATCTGTAAACAGAGTCATGTAGGGATGGAGATCGTCTTTGATTTCCTTCCCGTGGCAGAGGATGTCGAGGAAGTATGCAACGCGACGGGCGGGTCCATGAAGGACATGCTCATCGGATGGGGCGGGGAATACGTATTGATGTTCACTTTCCGTAAGGAGGACGTCTCCATCATACAGGATTCGGGTGTGATGTTCTCGATAATAGGGCATGTCACCAACGATGACGGCGTGTACCTACTGGAAGGTGAATCCGAGCGTACGAGGATCGGAAATGGTGTCTATTGAACAGCCATCATACGTATCCAAGAAGGGCGACTCCTTCGAATGCGGTCTCTGTCCCAATCATTGCAGATTATCGGAAGGGAAGAGCGGCCTTTGCAGGGGCCGTTCTGTGAAGGGTGGCAGACTGTTGATAGACAACTACGGTAAGGTCACCTCCATAGCGATGGATCCGATCGAGAAGAAGCCGTTGTATCATTATTATCCGGGTTCTTACATCCTGTCCGTTGGCTCCTATGGTTGCAACATGGACTGCAGGCATTGTCAGAACCACTCCATCTCTCAGGATCCGATAGGCAACAGATACAGGTATGTGTCCCCTGAGGATCTGGTATCGATCTGTCATGAGGAAGGTTCGGAGGCGTTGGCATTCACTTACAACGAGCCGACGGTATGGTACGATTACGTCAGGGATGTGATGGAATGCGGCCCCGACATCAGGTATGTGCTTGTGACCAACGGTTACATCGAGAGAGGTCCGTTGGACGTACTTTGCGGATCAACGGATGCGATGAACATCGATGTGAAGGGATTCACCGAGGATTTCTACAGGGATGTGTGCGGGGCACGTCTGCACAATGTGCTCGAGACCTGCAGTACTGTCTTCAGGAGAGGTATCCATCTTGAACTTACCTATCTCATCATACCAGGGTACAATGACACCGAGGATCAGTTCAGCAGATTCTCGGGATGGGTGTGCGATAAACTATCCTGTGAAGTGCCCGTTCATTTCACCAGATTCCATCCGGACAATAGGATGACCTATGTCAGTCCGACCCCCATAGGCACCATGGAGGGGGCGAGGGATATCGCGAAGGGTGCAGGACTCATCAACGTATATCTGGGTAATGTACCGGGTACATCTGTGACATCCTGTCCGGGATGCGGGAAGGAACTCATCAGAAGATCGTATGACGGGATCGAATCATCTCTGAAAGGGAATGTCTGCGACTGCGGCCGCAGGCTGTATCTCAGAGCATGAAAGGCAGCATTATCGGGTCTATCACGAAGATGCAGAACACCAATGACAATGTTATCGGCACTATGAACGGAATCGCCGGAGACACGTAGACGTACTCCAGACCATGAGCCTTCAGTCTGTCCAATGCAGATTCGTCGGCATCCTTCACATAGGTCAGTTCCCCATCCACGATGTCCTGTCTGATCCAGCAGTGTGTCGTCCTAACATCGGAGATCCTCTTCCTTACCAATAGCAGATTCCTCATATCCAGATCCTTCTTTTTGATGATGTTACTCATGGCTATCGGTAGAGCGGATGCCATGGTGATGACCGTGGCGAGGAACAGTATCGATATGGGGAACAGCGCCTGTATGCTGCCTTCTACAGTAGTTAGAAGACTGTACCCAACAGGGTAGATGGGGAATGCCATACTCAATGACATCAGGGCTTTGGCATCCGCACCGCCGTTGAGTATTCCGAATTGATAGAACGCACGGAAGAGACAGATGCAGACCGGTATGGAGATCGCGGTCATTGATGTGTCACGGTTGATAATTGCGGCGGCTGCGAACAGGGATGTGGTAGCAATGTACCAGAGTAGGAGGAATCTGCCTTCGGGGATGAGATCGGTGAGCATCTCTAACATGTAGAGAAAGCATCCGAATGTCATCAGGATCCAGGGCAGTTCGATGTGGGACCATAGCATTGCTACAACGCCTGTTGCACCGATGATGAACCAATGTATATCCGGTATCTCTCTGTATCTGATGTCAAAAATGCTAGCAGAGATCATCGCAAGTATACAGATGATAATGAATATCAGTTCCATACAATTACATATAATGACTTACGTTATATTCGATTCCTTGCTGATGTGCAATCCATCGGATTCCTTTTTTATATTATAGGAATAATCTTTCTCCCATGAAATGGCCGATACCCGTCTTCATACTGGTGTTGACACTGGCGCTTATAGCCGTGCCGATATCCTCAGCGGATTCGGTCAATTCCATAGAATTGGGCGATATCACGATCATGACCGTCGAGGGTGAGATAACCATCGATTCCCGTGAGGATCATACGATCAATCTTAACATATACAATGCCAACACTCAGCCCGTATCCATCAGACTGAGTTACACTAGCACAAAGATTGAATTGTCCATGGACAGTGACATAATCGTCGATCCCGGGAA
This sequence comes from Candidatus Methanomethylophilaceae archaeon, assembly GCA_017455785.1. Taxonomy (GTDB): domain Archaea; phylum Thermoplasmatota; class Thermoplasmata; order Methanomassiliicoccales; family Methanomethylophilaceae; genus Methanarcanum. Next base: position 634 of record JAFSYZ010000185.1, on the reverse strand, counting down.
GACCTCCACTGTCGTGGTCACCGTAACGCCCGACAACTATCTGCCCGAAGGGACTTATGACGTCCATATCACGGTGAAGAGCTACGTATCGGATACGGAGATGGAGGGCACCTTGCCTTTGACAGTGCATCTCACTTCCGTGTACTCATCGAACAGTTACTACAACACCGTCATGGGACTATTCACTCTTCCAGAACCTTATAACATCGAAATTTTGAGTCTGATCGCCACAATCGTCGGATGGATAATCACAGGGGTCATCGCCGCGATCATCGCAGCATTGGTCATCGCCGTGATATTCAACTCCAAGAAGGCCAAGGATACCATCCGTGCGTCGATGATCTACATCTTCATTCTGATGATGACGTTCGGTATAGCGAACGTAGCGCTCGTCGCGGGACTGAGCGAGAGTGTCGTGGCCAGCATAGATAGGATAGCTTCGCTCCTGACAATAGTGTTCGGCGGTATGGTCATATGGACACTGTACAAGGCGATCGTCTATCACCTGTTGCACAAGATCGATGAGAGGTCGGAGGTTGAAGGCACGTCGATCATCCCGATGATGAACCTCCTTGGAAAAGTGGTCATCGTAGCAGTCACCGTTGCCACATTGCTGTCCTCACTGGGCGTGGAT
>JAFSYZ010000003.1 GCA_017455785.1 Candidatus Methanomethylophilaceae archaeon | reverse complement strand
TCGAACCCGATATTCCCTTTCTTCTTGCGTGCATTCTTGCCATGATTCATTCCTCTGAATAATTCAGGCGGCGAGGCTGTCCCTCCTAAAATAATACTGATATATAAAGGGATACGAGAGACCTTTTACAGGCGCGCGAGACAACAGATATATCCGACCACCCGTTACGAGTGAACGAACAGCATGACCTATTCTGCAGAGCTATCAAAGAGACTGGCAGACATCGGCGCCGGAGAGGGCTACAAACTATCCGTAGAGACGGACGGTAAGACCTACGTGGGTACCGTGATGCCGCATCACGAATTCAGTGCACCCGACATCATCGTATTGAAGATGAAGAGCGGATACAACGTGGGTGTGAGAGTCACGCCCGAGACCAAGATGGAGATCGTCGACAAACCCATCGTCAGGGAGAAGAAGGACATCGAGGTCGAGGAGAAGAAGGGACTTCCCACATTGGTCCTGATAGGTACTGGAGGTACCATCGCATCCTATGTCGACTACAGGACGGGAGCGGTACACCCCGCATTGTCCACATCGGACATGGTGAATGCGGTGCCCGAGATCAGGGAGATAGCTAACGTACGTGCGAAGGTACTGTTCTCCATATTCTCGGAGAACATGAACATCGACCACTGGCAGGAACTGGCCAAGGCTGTCGCAGAGGAGATAAACAACGGTGCCGACGGAGTGATAATACCGCACGGTACCGACACCATGGGATACACCGCGGCCGCACTCTCGTTCATGCTGGGCGATGTGCCGAAACCTGTGATACTGGTAGGTGCGCAAAGGTCCTCCGACAGGCCCTCATCCGATGCATCCACCAATCTAATGGCATGTGCCAGATTCTGTACGCAAGGAAAGAAGGCAGGTGTGTTCGTGGTCATGCATGACACCTCCGGAGACGATTCGTTCGCTGTTCACATCGGCTCCAGGGTAAGGAAGATGCACACATCTAGACGTGATGCTTTCAAGAGCATCAACTGTTCACCTGCTGCAAACATCGACAGGGAGGGGAAGATAACCTTGAACATGGACCTTCCAGCGATCTCGAACAAAAAAGTAGAGGTCAAGGAAGGAATGGACAGGAGCACCGTACTCCTGCAGTACTATCCGGGAATGGACCCGGCACTGTTCGAGGACATCTTCATGAAGAGCAAAGGCGTCGTTATCGCAGGCTCAGGACTGGGACATGTCAACGAGAACATGATCCCACTCATCAAGAAGGCCACCGACAACGGCACAGTCGTGGTCATGACATCGCAGTGCATCAACGGAAGGACCAATATGAACGTCTACAACACCGGAAGGGATCTCATATCCGCTGGTGTGATCTCGGTCCTCGATATGCTCCCTGAAACGGCGTATGTCAAGCTCTCGTGGACACTGGCGAATTACGACAAGGACAAGGTGAAGGAGATAATGGCCACACCCCTTGTCAACGAGATGAGCGACAGGAGGTTGTTCTGATGGCAGAGCCTGAGTTGATCTGCGGAATCGAGATCCACCAGCAGCTGGACACGAAGAAGCTGTTCTGCGACTGTGACTCACATCTCTGCGAGGAGGGACACGGTGCCGTCTATAGGAGACTGAGGCCCACAACAAGCGAGACCGGAGAGGTGGACAGAGCGGCGCTGGCACAGTTCCAGAGGAACCTCGGATACATCTATCAGTCCGCACACGGCACAAGCTGCCTGGTGGAACTGGATGAGGAACCCCCGCACAACATAAACGCGGATGCGATGAAGACAACACTGATGTTCTCCGAGATGATGGGGGCCCGTGTCGTCGATGAGGTTCACTTCATGAGAAAGATCGTTGTCGACGGTTCGAACACCTCAGGATTCCAAAGGACCGCACTCGTCGCCACCGATGGTGAGATCGAAGTCAACGGTAAGAAGATCTCCATCCTCTCCGTTTGTCTGGAAGAGGATGCCTGCCGTAAGGTGGAGACCTCCGATGCGGAGATCACGTACCGTCTGGACAGATTGGGGATACCCCTCATAGAGGTGGCAACAGGACCTGACATCAGAACCCCGGAAGAATGTATGGAGGTCGCACTGAGGATAGGTACACTCCTGAGGGCCACGAAGAGGGTCAAACGCGGTATCGGTACCATCAGAGAGGATCTGAACATCTCCATCCCGGGCGGTGCACGTATCGAGATCAAGGGTGTGCAGGAACTGAGACTCCTTCCGCTGTACGTCGAGAATGAGGTCAAGAGGCAGAGAATGCTTCTGAGGATCAGGGACATCCTTACAGGAAGGGGAACCAAAGAGGTGCCCTTCGAACCTATCGATGTCACGGATGTTTTCAAAGAGTGCCAGTCTAAGGTAATACAGGGTGCATTCAAGGACAAAGGAAAGGTCATTGCAGTCCGTCTCCCCGGATTCTCCGGTGTCATGAACGGCGATAACGGAACACTCCGCTTGGGAGCGGAGATGGCCCAGAGGGCAAGGACCAAGGGAGTCAAGGGAATCTTCCATTCCGATGAACTCCCCAACTACGGTATCGAACAGCAGTTCGTTGATGCCCTGAGGGAAAAGATCGGCATGACCGGCCCCGAAGATGCGTTCGTCATCTGTGCCGCGAAGGAGAAGAAGGCAAAGGATGCATTGGAGGTAGCTGTGGAGAGAGCGAACATCGCCCTCAAGGAAGTCCCGGAAGAGACCCGTGACCCGCTGCCAGACGGTACATCGAAATACTCCAGGCCGTTGCCCGGAGCCGCGAGGATGTATCCCGAGACCGATGTCCCTCCGACGGAGATCACAAGGGAAAGGTTGGAATACATTCGCAACAACCTTCCTGAGTTACCCGAGGAGATCGAGAAGCGTCTCGTATCACAGTACGGCATCAACGCACAGCAGGCGAGGCAGATCGTACGTCAGGACAACACCGACCTGTTCGAGAGGATCTCCAAGGAATACGACATGGCCGGTGTCGCTGCCACTACGTTCCTGAACACCTACGGCGAACTGGAACATGACGGCGTTGACATCTCCGCACTCACGGACGAGAAGATGATGCAGGTCTTCGGTATGCTGAAACAGGCACGTTTCGCGAAGGAGGCACTTCCTGCACTGCTGAGGGAGATGGCATCCGGTACCGATGCGGAGAAGGCCATATCCAAATTGGGACTCGAGGCCGTGGATGACGATGAAGCGGTAAGAATCATCGCCCAGATAGTCAAGGAGCGTGAGGACTTCATCAGGAGTAAGGGAGGACTCGCAGCCATAGGTCCGCTGATGGGACCTGTAATGGGCGCCCTGAGAGGAAAGATCGACGGTCAGAAGGCCAACGAGCTTCTGACGCAGGAGATCAAGAAACTCATGGGATGATCTCCAAAACCTGTAATTTTTCGAAGAACAGGGGCAACTGCCCCCTCACTTCTACTTTATAACCATTGAGAATTGGGTCCAAGGCTTCCTGATTCATCAATGATGATACGACGACCACGAGCCTTCCGCCTTCATACAAATGCCCCTTCACTTCTTTCAAGAGTCTTGGTAACGGACCTAGTCCATCATCACCTCCGGACCATGCCTTCGCCAGCATCCCCTCGTCATCGACGGGAAGATAGGGAAGATTGAAGAACACCGTATCGAACCTCTCGGGAACGTTATCGAACAGGTCGGATTGTCTCACATCCAAATTGACATGATTGCATTCCGCATTCCTCCTAGTACATTCTACAGCAGATGGATTGATGTCCACGGATGTCACTATTCCACCATATCTGGCACAATGGATGGAGACCACTCCGGAACCGCAACCTATCTCCAGGATCCTCTCCCCTTCTCTGATATCCAACGACTCTATCAGAAGGATGCTGTCCTCTGACGGAGGGTAGACGTCCTCAGTGACTTGGATGTCGATATGCGGGTCGTATTCCATTGCTATACATCCTTCCGATATGTCGAGAAGAGTTTCGTAGTATTAGTGAAATTGCATTGTTTAGGCGACATTTCAACAATCAGTA
>JAFSYZ010000035.1 GCA_017455785.1 Candidatus Methanomethylophilaceae archaeon | reverse complement strand
CACAGAACGGACATCATCAGCTGTGATCAGACCGTCCTTCCTGGTCTCGGCCAGACGTGCGGCCTTGTCCAGAAGGTCTATTGCGAATCTGGCGTCACCGTCCCCGGTGGCCCTGTCGGCTATCAATGTGATGACATCGCCGTCGTAACTACCATCTACCAAGGCCATCTCCGCACGGGATTCGACGATCTTCCTGAGATTGTTATAATCGTACTTCGGGAACCTGATGGTGTTGACCCTCTTGAATGTGGATAACGAAGCATCATCCAATCTGTCCAGGACATACTCCTGTGAGATCAGTATCATAGAAACGGACAATGGTGTGCTGAGTGAATCCTCACTTATCCTGGATAACTGATAGATGAGATCGCCCGAACCTCTTTTCAAAAGAACGTTGACCTCATCCAATATGATAACGAAACGGAGCTTCCTCTTCTCAATATGGGCCTTCAACGCCCTGAGCATCTCCTGCGAGGAGAATCCTCTGTCGGGATACTTGGGGTCGAACTTTGTCAGACACTTGTATAACACCGTGGACTCGGTGCTAGCCTGTCTGCAATTGACTACAACATAATCCATCGGGACATTGTTCGCTGAAGCGTATCTCATCATATCGTCGATGAAACGTTTGGCCGTGGAGGTCTTACCCGTACCTACGCTGCCCGTCAGGAAGGCAGATTCCGACCTTCCGCTCTCGATCACAGGACGGAAGATCATAGAGAGCTTGTTCATCTGCTCCTCCCTTCCTATGAGCTTCTCTGGCACATAGTCAAAGGACAATTTCTCCGGATCCTTTATCACAACGGAGGCGCGGTCGAACATCGTTATCAATCCCTTTTCACACGTATCAGGCCTGAGCATGGTAACACGTCGATACCGTGCTTCTCCCATACGTCGCAAATCATGTTGACACCCAAGGAATCGGATGCCATGTGTCCTGAGACCACCAATCTGATATTGTGCTTCCTGGCTTCCTCGATATGGTTCTCCGGGAAGTGCATACCTATTACGGTGCCCACACCTGCTGTCTCCAGCTTTTCGTAGATCTCCTTCGGACTAGACGTACCGCCGTTCATCTTGCACATGACCTTCCCACAATGGTCCTTCGGACCGCCTACCACTATCTTGGGAGGACAGTTGTACCTTGTCGACACCTGGAACTCGGGGATGTCCATCAGCACATCGATGATCTCGTCCATGCGCTGCGGGTCTGCTTTCTCCATCACCTTGGTCAGATAGTATTGGACGCAATTGTCAGCAGGCATGTGGATGTTCATGATCGGTATCCCGAGGAGCTTCGCAGCATCCACGGTCTGATTGTAGTTTGTGGGAAGCACTCCCCTAGTGACCTCCTGTGTACGCTGATCCATCATACCATCCAGCACATTCATCGGTACACCGTACCTGTTGTACAGGTCCTTCTGTACTTGGATGACCTGCGGGAACGGCACCTTGGATGTGCCCGTAGGGTGATGAGCAACTATGGCGGAGATCTTCCTTCCCTTCTCCCTGAGCCTGTCCGCAAGGAGCACCTCTCCTGTCTCTATATCGATGCCCCACATCATGCATTCTGCCTCAAGGTCCTTGTCCCCCCATGAGAACCTCGTATCATAGTAGGGATTCCAGAGCCTTTCCTTATCGAAGAGACCGCGTCCCCTCTCGTCCAATGAATCGTAGATGGTCTTCTCCTGACGAAGAAGGGATTCTATCTCCTCCTTGGAACGGATATCATATTCTATCCCTGTCCTTACCGCCAGTTCATAGGCCTCAATGAGCTTCATGAACGGTGGTAATGTGGTGAACGTTCATAATCCATTCCATAGGCTGAACGAAGATTTATCATAACGGATGGACATCATACATCGATTCCCATGAAGGAGATATGGACAGAGAAATACAGGCCGAAGAATCTTGACGAAGTTATCGGACAGAAGCATGTCACGGAAAGACTGAAAGCCTATGTTGCCTCAAGGAACATGCCCCATCTCCTCATGACCGGTCCCGCAGGTACCGGGAAGACCACTTGTTCCCTCGCAATGGCGAGAGAGATGTTCGGTGATGATTGGAAAGGCAACTTCATCGAACTCAACGCATCCGACGAGAGGGGAATCGACGTCGTAAGGGGAAAGATCAAGGAATTCGCCAGGACCGCGCCGTTGGGTGGTGCGGAGTTCAAGATCATCTTCATGGATGAGGCTGATGCACTGACATCTGATGCACAGGCCGCATTGAGGAGGACCATGGAGAAATTCTCCAAGATCTGCCGTTTCATCCTTTCATGCAACTATTCATCGAAGATCATCGACCCCATCCAATCGAGATGTGCGGTATTCAGATTCAAACCGCTCTCCAGGGAGGATGTGAGGGACTTCCTCTCCAGGATCGTCAAGGAGGAGAACATCGACATCGAGGACGATGCGCTGGAAGCACTTGTTCATGTGGCACGCGGAGACATGAGACGTGCTGTGAACTCACTGCAGGTCGCGGCATCCATGGGCAATAAGATAGACGTCGACACCATCTACCAGACCACCGGTCTTGCCAATCCTGAAGAAGTGAAGAAGATGCTGGAGATCGCCCTCGGCGGTAATTTTATAGGTGCAAGGGACAAACTTGACGAGATAATGATCGAGTTCGGTCTTTCTGGACAGGATATCATAAGACAGATACACTCATCGTTCTTCGAACTGTCCATTGGAGATGCCGAGAAGGTAAGGCTGATGGACAAGACCGGTGAGATAGAGTTCCGTATCATCGAAGGGAGCAACGAACGCATCCAGTTGGAGGCACTGTTGGCTTATCTCGTGATGATGGGCGGATCGATGAAGCACTAAACCCTGTATCTCATTTGAACAAAGAATAGAAGCAGAGCGGACGCTCTGTCCGCCTTGCAATGAGTTTCAATATCTGTTGTCGAAGATCCTGTGGGATTTCTTCTCGCTTCTTGGTAATTCACCCATGGAGACGGCCTTGGAGATGATCGTGATTCCGATCCTGCTCTTGAACTGCTCCTTGACCTCCTTCTCCAACTCCTTACGATCCTTCCCTTCGAGTTTGGTCTCGAAGAATAACGTAAGCGAATCCTTACCTTCAAGATGATCGATCATGACCTGATATTCGCTGGAGACACCTTCTATGTCCTTCAGCAGGTCCTCGATCTGTCCGGGGAAGATGTTGACACCTTTGACCTTGACCATATCGTCGGTACGTCCGATGAGGATGTCGATCCTCGGGAACTTGGAACCGCATGCGCATTCTCCGGGGATGATGCGCGTGAGATCGTGCGTCCTGTACCTGATCAACGGGGCACCCTGCTTCCTCAGTGTTGTGATCACTAATTCACCGTATTCCCCGTCGGGGAGGTTCTTTCCAGTCTTGGGATCGATTATCTCGAAATAGACATAGTCAGTCCAATAGTGCATACCTGTGGCGTGTTCGCAGCTTATACCGATTCCTGGACCGTATATCTCTGTGAGACCGTAGATGTCGTACAACTCCACTCCCAACTCGTCAGCGATACGGTTACGCATCTTGTCTCCCCATCTCTCGGAGCCGATCAGCGCCTTCTTCAGCTTGATCCTGTCCTTGATGCCGCGCTTCTCTATCTCCTCTGCCAGGAGAAGTGCATATGATGATGTTGCGGTGAGTACAGTGCTTCCCATATCCTCCATCATCTTCAACTGCTTATCTGTGTTCCCCGGTCCCATCGGGATGGCCATCGCACCGAGGCGCTCGGCACCCGCCTGGAATCCGATACCGGCGGTCCACAGTCCGTATCCTGGGGTGATGTGGATCCTGTCCTTCTTCGTCACACCAGCGAACTCGTAACAACGAGCGAACATTATAGCCCAATCCTCCACATCCTGTTTGGTGTAGGGAATTATCACAGGCAGGCCTGTGGTACCTGATGATGAGTGTATCCTTACAACTTCCTCGTCCGGAACCGATTGCAATCCTAACGGATATGCTTCACGCAATTCGCACTTATCGGTCAGAGGCAGCTTCCTGAAATCCTCTATATTCTTGATCTTCGTGAGATCGATACTTTCATATTTCTTCTTGTAGAAGGGACTCCTGTCCTTGATCGTGGAAAGCTGCTTCATGATTGCAGGGAACTGCTCATCATCCATCATGATTAGTGGATAAGGGTCTTTCTATATGAACTCATGGATAAAAAATATCAATAATGTACATATATATGCATCGATATTGAAACTACCTTTCGGTTGCACTGATGATTGAATCAATTTGGATTAACAATTGAATGAAAAGAACAATTTCGTTCTTTATTTTATAAATCACTAAATTATTACATTGTTTAGTAACTATTGTTTATTCAAATCCCAGTTTTTCCACTTACGAGAAAAACATATAGATGGTCATGCACATTGTAACTATCGTTAAGTTAACCCTCTCGAACAACTTGCGCATCGTGAATGGTGCATGAAACACGGAGGAATAAATTGGCAATTAACCTAGATTCTAGGAAGATCATAGCAGTAGTCGTTATCGCGATCGTAGTCATCGCCGCTATTGCGATCATTGCAATACCCAAGAACGGAGGAAACGACGGTCCCAAGACGCCGAAGACCGTCGATACCGATTCGAGATACATGTATCTGAAGGGTGACAATGTGCACTTCGATATCGATGAGGATAAGATCTGTGTTCTGAAGAATGATGATTCAGTCACTGAATGATCTGACCGTATCGATCATCATCTTCATCTTACGTACATCGAGGTCGCCGTCCACCGAACAAGAACATGAGAACACGAACGGGATACCCTTCATTGCTGTCAATACGTCATGTGTATCGGTGACCACCCTGTCATCGTCCCCTATGTAGATGGTCGTGAATGTGTCTACACCGCCCATCAATGAGAAACGGTCACTGCATAGATCCCTCATCAACGAATGTTCGTTGTTCTCACCGTAGTAAAGACAATCGAACCCTATCTTTTGATAATCATCCAGGAGTTCCAAACCTATATCCTTTGTCAAATGCCCGTGTGGATGATAGACCTTCGGTATGTGGTATTCATCGATGATCCTGAACTGCCTCTTTACACCCGGCAGGCACAGTTCCCTGATGGAATCCAAATGAATTAGATCAGGATTGTCGAAAGCACCTGTGATTATCCCGAAGTCGGGATCCCCCTCGGTTATCATGATGTCGCCGATGATGGAACACATCTGTCCGGCGAATGCCAACAGCTCTCTGACATAATCCGGTTCGGACATGACATCCATAAGCATCGGTTCCAATCCGCGCAACATACATCCGACGGAGAACGGGGCAGGGACCGTACCGGCTATGATAGCATCGGGTTTCAGTTCCCTTATCTTCGGGATACTTTTCGCATAGGCGCGTTGGGATTGACAGTCGGACTCCTCAGGAGTGTGCCTATACAATTCTGTCGGATCCTCGAATGCCCTCTTCACCGTCATCATCGGTGCGTTGTCCTTGTATCTCATCTCCGATCCGAACACACGATAATCCACGGTCTTCAGGGAACCCACTGACATATCATGCCCAAGATATGACATGGAACCTGCTATCGCCTTGGCCGCCAGATCCGGATCGTAGCTGTTATCCCTGAATATCTCCGCTGTAGAGATACCGGTAACCGCCGAACATAAGGATGTGTCATAGAGGAAGGTCGGTACGGCACCATGATTCTGATGCAGAAAGTATGACAATGCCTCCTCTCTCCATACAACTGCCCTAGTTTCGGTATATGTGAGATTTTATAATAGAATATTGGAGGAAGCGACCTTCTTCTTTTTCTTAAGACGTCCGAATAAAGAAGGCATCTCCTCAGCACCCTTGAAACCCGCTACGACATCAGGTGTGTCCAGTACATCGTTGACTATTATGCTCGTCTGCTTCCTGTTAGGGAGCTTTCCCATGAGATAGCTCCTGGCGGCGACCGAACCCAATCTGGATGCCTCCTCGATCATCTGTCTTCCGAGATCCTTGTCCTCCCTTACACCCTGACCTTTCTCGTACATCTGACCTAGCATGAAGATACATTCCCTGTCACCTTCCCTGCATCCTTTCTCGAAGTACTGTGCGGCCTTGTGCTGATTCAATGGTACGCCCTTACCGTAATGGTAGCAGTGCGCTATCTTGTAATAGGCATCGACGTCGCCCGCATCCGCCGCAAGCGTATAGAGCCTGGCCGCTTCCTTGTAATCACGTCCAGGATTGTGCAGATCCATGTATATGTCGCCCAACGCTATACGTGCGGTGGAATACTCCTTGTCAGCGGCCATCGTGAACCAGAGCTTGGCGAACCCTATGTCCTTGTAGACACCGTATCCGTTGAGATAACACTGTCCCATGGCGTACTGTGCCTTGGGGAATCCCTTCTCGGCGGAGACCCTGAACCACTTGATGGCATCCTTGAAGCTCTGTCTTGCACCCAAACCAAGGAAATGTCCCATGCCTACGTAATACTGTGCTTCATCCACACCCTGTTCTGCTGCCAGAACGAAGAATCTGTGCGCTTCGAACACGTCCCTTTCCACTATGTCCCCGTCCTTGAGCGCTTTGGCATAGGTGTTCATCGCCCTGGGGTCACCGTTATCGGCAGAGATCTTGATCAGACGCAGCCCTTCGGTCGATTCTCCGGTGGAGAGCATCATCATCGCCTGCTGGAAGATGTCCGGCGATACCGTACCGCAGATCATATGACCGCCTCCGTCTTGCGCCTGGACTCTATTATCTCATCGGGGGTCAGCTGGATCTCATCGATGAAGGTCAGTACCGATTCCTCACCGTTGCACTCGACGAAGAACCTGACCTTACCATGCTCATTCGTATGTATCCTGATAGGGATCTTGGTCCTTCCCCTGGATATCTTTCCTTTCAGCGGGACTTTGAAGATCTTCACCAGTTTGGCATCAGCGTCATCGATATACACCTCACCTTTCTTGGAAAGTGATTCGTATATCTTCAGCTCCAGTTCCTCCTGGTCATCCCTCTTGGGTCTGCATGTGAGCTTTACTTCTGATGGGATCGGAGAATTCTTGTAAACCACATTGCAGATCTTCTCCATACCGTCGATACCGACCATGAAACCGTAGGTCTTGGTCATCACAGGAATAGCTTCTATCTTGGATTCCTTTCCGAACAGTGATTCCGCGTATATCGATGCCCCTCTCGCTATCGCGTACTGGGGCTTGAACATGACTATCTCGGATGATGGGAACGCCTCACTGATACCCTTGGGTACCTGGAGCATCATCGATGATCCCCCTACGAGTACGATGGTATCGATATCGCTCATATTCATGTCCGCATCCCTGATCGCATGTCCCATCATCTCGATGGTCTTTGCCATCAGCCATGATGTGGATTCCTCGAAATCCTCCCTAGATACGGTGAATTCCACATCGTTACCGTTGAGCTTCACCGTACTTTCTACTTTGACTGCCGTCTCCAGACGGATCTTAACATCGTCCGTCACATTCATGACATCGCGTCTGAACTCGTTGTCCGAGATGACATCTGAACTGTCCATCCCCAATGAGTCGAGGACCTTCTTCTGGATGATGGACGCCAATTGGAGGTCCCAATCCCTTCCGCCGATGTCCTTGTTACTCTCATCCGCAAGGACCTTGAACCTTCCGTCACTGACGTTGACCACGGCCACATCCAACGTGCCTGTTCCCAGGTCGTAGATCATTATGTTCCTGTTCCCCTCATTGCAGTACTTTGTACCGTAATCTATCGCGGCCGCCAACGATTCCGACAGCAGGAATATCTCCTCGATCCCTGCGATCTTGGCCGCATTGAAAGTGGAATGCCTCTCCACATCACCGTAGTCGCTGGGGATGGTGATCACCGCCTTCGTGATATCCTTGCCGGTGACCTCCTTGAACCTTCTCATCATCTTCGTGAGAACCAGTGATGATAATTCCGTGGGGGTGTATTTCACGCCGTTGTACGTACGGTACACATCCTCCCCCATGACCCTCTTGAAGTGGGATACGGTGTTCCACGATCCTTTGATGTGCCCGTGCTCCATGCCTTCCTTGCCGACATAGATCCCTTCTTCGGTGAAAGTTACCACTGAAGGCATTATGTCGTCCACCTCATCGTACTTGAGTATGGAGACCTCTCCGTCACCATTGGTATATGCCAAACAACAATTAGCAGTACCAAGGTCTATACCCACGAACGTGGCATCTACCACAGCGCATCCCGCTCTATATAACGCCTTTATATATAAAAAAGCAAACGGTTTGAAGATGGGCCGTTCGGCCCATCGTTTTACAGTTTCACTTAAGACCGACGATCCTTCCGTCCTTTCCGATGTCCATGTGGACCGCGGCAGGGACCTTCGCCAATCCGGGCATGAGTGTCATCTCACCGCAGACGGGGACGACGAATCCTGCTCCTCCGGAGATGTTGACCTCCCTGACCATGAGTGTCCATCCTGTAGGTGCACCCTTCTTCTTCGGGTCATCGGAGATCGATGCCTGGGTCTTTGCGATACAGACGGGGAGTTTTCCATAGCCGAGGTCCTCGAGCTGCTTGAGAGTCTTGTTCGCTTTCGCAGAGTACTCCACTCCGTCGGCACCGTAGATCTTCTTGGCGACCGCGGCGATCTTGTCCTTCAACGGCATGTCGAGGTCGTACAGGGGTTTGTATGAAGCCTTCTTGGTCTCCAATGTCTCGACGACCTTCTCCGCGAGTTTGACTCCTCCCTCTCCTCCGCTCATGAACACATCGGAGGGTGCGTAGTCGGCACCCATTTCCTTGCAGTGCTCTGCGATCCTGTTCAGGTACTCGTCCTTGTCGGTCGGGAAGCGGTTGATAGCGACGATGATAGGTGCACCGTACTGCTGCATATTACTGATGTGCTTGTCGAGGTTGCTGAATCCCTTGTTGAGCGTGTCCATGTTGAGAGTGCTCTCGTCCTTGAGGTCCGCTCCGCCGTGCATCATCAATGCACGCACCGATGCGACTATGACGACTGCATCGGGAGCGAATCCTGCCTGCCTGCAGACGATGTCCATGAATTTCTCTGCTCCCAAATCGGCTGCGAATCCTGCCTCTGTGACGACATAATCACCGAGTTTGAGTGCAGCACGTGTCGCTATGATACTGTTCGCTCCGTGAGCGATGTTCGCGAACGGGAATCCGTGGATGAATACGGGCTGACCCTCCAATGTCTGTACGAGGTTGGGGTTGATCGCATCTTTCAGGCAGATCATCATCGCACCGACGCACTCTAGGTCCTTCGCCTTGACGGGCTGACCCTGGAAGTTGTATGCGACGATGATGTTCCCGAGCCTCTCCCTGAGGTCATCGAGATCCGACGCTAGTGCGAGGATGGCCGATATCTCTGAAGCCGAGGTGATGAGGAAACCGCTCTCATGGGGTACTCCTCCCATTCCCTTTCCGCCGAGACCGACGACGATGTTCCTGAGCTCACGGCAGTTCATGTCCATGGTCTTCTTCAGGACTATCTGTGTAGGGTCGATACCGAGTTCATTACCCTTGGCGATGTGGTTCTCGACCATGGCGGACAGAAGGTTGTGTGCTGCAGCGACGGCCGGGATGTCACCCGTGAACTGAAGATCGATATCCCACATAGGGTAGACCTGTGCGTATCCTCCTCCGGTCGCACCTCCCTTGATGCCGAATGTCGGACCCAAGGAGGGTTCCCTCAATGCGCCTACGACATTCTTTCCGATCTTGCTCAGACCCTGTATGAGTCCGATGGATGTGACTGTCTTACCCTCACCCGCCGGTGTGGCTGTGATGGCGGTGACCAATACGAGCTTTCCGTTCTTGCGGTCCTTGAGTCCATCAAGTGTCTGCAACGGGACCTTGGCGATGTACTTTCCGTAAGGAACGATGTCGTCCTCGGTCATTCCGATCTTGGCTGCTATCTCCTTAATGGGCTTGACTTGAGCGTCATATGCGATTTCTAAATCGGTCTTCATTTGCTCCCCGAAAAGGGTATCGGATTCACTCTATAAGATATACTCCCCGACCTCCATGACCACTTCTCTGGCGATCTTCTCTTTGGACCTCATCCTGCCGTTTTTGTACCTATAACTGGAGCGGTACCAATTGAGAAAGACCTCGATGATCTCGGAAGGCGCGTCAGAGCGTATGCCTTTCAATCCGCTACTCTGTTCTCCGGGGCCGTAGAATAACAGATATTTGTTGAATTTCATTACCTCTTCCTTCGTGATCCAATCGGTTTGCATAGTGTATCCCTGTATGATGTATCTTCCATTAGTATTTGAATTCATCATCGTTTTAGGTGTTATGAGTGCTATGGAGGTCATGACACTTCCGATGTTCGAAAGGATATGAAATCATCTAGACTCGGATTCCACCCTGTCGATGACCTCTTGCGCCATCTTGTTGCCGTTCTTAGCGGACAGCCTTAACCATTTCACACCCTGTCCGATGTCCCTTTTGACCCCTTTGCCTTCGATGTACATACGGCCGAAATAGAACTGACAATCGGGATCGTTCCTGAATGCACCGTTCTGGAACCACTTGTACGCATCATCGTACTCGCAACGCGTGAACAGCATCACTCCGAGATTGAAAATAGCGGGTACGAATCCCAATCTGGCGGATCTTGTGTAATACTCCATCGCCTTGATGTCGTCCTTCTCGACTACCCCGTCACATATCATGGTGGCGACCTTGAACAATGCATCTGGGAGTTCCTGCTCTGCAGCCTTCTCATACCATCCATAGGCTTTCAGAAGGTCCTTCTCGAATCCCTCCCCTTCTTCGTACATGTAGCCGACCTTGAACTGTGATAACGCATCGCCGGATTCCGCGGATCTGAGCAACCATCTGCCGCCTTCCTCGAGATCCTGTTCGACACCCTCTCCGTTGATGTACAACATCCCCAACTCTGCATAAGCTCCGCTCTCACCGGCATCGGCTGCCTTACGTAACCATTCCACCGCTTTCTCTGTATCGGGTTCGATACCTGCT
>JAFSYZ010000184.1 GCA_017455785.1 Candidatus Methanomethylophilaceae archaeon | reverse complement strand
GTAATGGCATGAGGTCCACATCCTCAGAGGGTTTCGGCTGGGCCTGTACCTTGGGGACCGAGTTAAGATTCTTGATAAACTGTTCCGACGGCCTGTACGCAACTGGCACATCCACCTTCGCTATATCGAAGGACGGTCTCAGGAACTCCCCGCTCCTGGTCAGGACGTTGTTCGATACCAATACGGACAGCAGCTTCTTTGCATCGCCATAGGGTATCCAATGGAAGTCCATGGACACGCCCATCAGGAACTCGTTCTCCGTAACGGTGCCCTTCCCCTTGTTGCGGAGGAAGGCTGCTGCGCATACCGTAAGCTCGTCGGTCATATCGGGTGTCCCATCGGTTATTCGATATTTATCATTGTACATGCGATACCTATCCGAGACCGATGTCATCATGATCATGATCGTGACTTTTTTTAAGGAATCCTGATAATCCAAATCTGTTGGATATATCCAATAAAAATGGAGTCGACTCTCCATTATATGCATACAGAACGACTTCAGATCATTCCCGACGGACTCAACCTTTAATAGGGGTTCTTTGTTCCTCTTTTTACAAGATAACAAGGGCCAATAGGGGCGAACTATCAGTAACCTTTATAATCAAGACCCTAATATCCGAAATACTCCGGTATGGTGAACTATGAAGTACACTAGGTTTGAGAAGGCTAGGATCATCGGTGCAAGAGCGCTTCAGATTTCGTTCGGTGCACCCGTTCTCGTGGATTACCCGGCAGACATGCTGGACCCTATAGACATTGCCATGCTGGAATTCGATAAGGACATGATCCCTATCACAGTTACAAGAGAATGAGGTTTACACATGAGTGAAGCGGAAAACACCGACTTATTGGTCGCAGAGGATATCTACCTGACATCCGGCGTACATATCGGAACACAGCAGAAAAGCGCTGACATGAAGGATTTCATCTACAAGGTCAGGCAGGACGGACTCTATGTCCTTGACGTCAAGAAGACGGACGATAGGATCAGGGCGACAGCCAAGTTCCTCGCACGTTTTGACCCTTCCAGGATACTTGTCGTATCCGCAAGGCAGTACGGACAGAAGCCCGCAAGGGAGTTCTCCAAGGCTATCGGAGCACCCGCATTCGCCGGACGTTTCGTTCCCGGATCACTGACCAACCCCATGAACGAGGACTTCGTCGAGCCCGAGGTCATACTCTGTACCGACCCCGCAGCAGACAAGCAGGCACTGAAAGAGGCCCTCGACATCGGTATCCCAATCATCGCCATGTGCGATGCGAACAACGAGACAAGGAACGTCGATCTCGTCATCCCCACAAACAACAAGGGAAGGCGTGCACTGGCATGCGTCTACTGGATCCTCACAAGGGAAGTCCTCCTCGCAAGGGGAGACCTGAAGGACCCCGCAGACTTCTCAATGGAGATCGAGGACTTCGAATCCAAGCTCTGATCCGAGAGGATCGGACTCTCAAACTTTTTACCTTCTCAACCCACTTACATTTCTATGAGATATCCCGCCGTCGCCGGCAGATTCTACCCTGCTGAGAAGGAAGAGTTGCGTGATTCCATCGCATCATGTTTCACGCATGAGCTGGGCCCGGGTGCCATCGGGGATGTTAAAGGAAAAAGGAGGATCAAGGCTGTCGTCGCTCCCCATGCCGGTTATGCCTGTTCGGGTATGAACGCCGCACATGCGTACAAGGCGATAGCCGAGGACGGGCGTCCCGATGCATATGTGATCATCGGACCCGACCATTACGGCATCCCGTTCGATTCCGCATTGTGTACGGAATCATATCTCACGCCCTTGGGAGAATGTAAAATACATCATAGGATAGCGGACAGGCTGGCACAGCACGTTCCGGACGTATCTAGGGCGCACATGCTGGAGCATTCCGTGGAGGTGCAGGTGCCGTTCCTGCAGTACATCGATGACGATCCGCTGATAGTGCCGATAATAATGAGCGACCAGACCATCGAAGCGGCCGAGCGTATGGGTCGGTGGATAAAGGAGGCCTGCGAGGGATTTGACGTTGTGGTGATAGCATCCAGCGACATGTCCCATTACATCCCGAAACCGGTGGCGGAGAGGAAGGACATGATGCTCATAGACAGAGCATGCGCATTGGACATCGAGGGGATGTACGATGTCATCCAATGTAATGACATATCGGCATGCGGATACGGTCCGATAGCCGCATCCATAATCGCTACTTCACCTACGGAAGGGCATCTTCTGAAGCATACGGACTCATGGGATGCCATAAGGTATCAGAAGGATGCTGTGGTGGGATATGCAAGCATGGTGTTCGAGTGATCGATTCGGCGATGGATTGATAAAGGAGTATGCAACCTCATATGATGTGAGTATTTCAGACGAAATCCATAAGGCCATCATGGATATTATCGAGGATTCAATAGATGCGGCCATTCTAGAGGCTGCAATGGAGCGTATTTCTAAAGATGGTACCAAGATGTATACCTTTGAAGAGGCAGGGAAGGAACTCGGATTCCTGTAACACATCTTGTCATTATCTTTCAGTACGATATCGATACTTTGAAGAAGATCGATCGTCCAATGGCTGCACGCATCTACTCGTGGATAGGAAAGAATCTAGAAGGATGTAATAATCCTCGCAGATCAGGGAAGGCACTTCAGGGTAACCACATAGGTGAATGGAGTTATCGTATCGGTGATTATAGAATCCTGGCCAAAATAGAGGATGAGATTGTCACTATATTCGTAATAGAGATTGGTCATAGATCCAACGTGTATGACTGAATTCAGGTTGCCCTTTCAAGATGAACAACACATTCGGAACCTGTATTCTGGACTGTCGCACCTATGATTATCACCTGAGGGGGCATCTTCTGAAGCATACGGATTCATGGGACGCCATAAGGTATCAGAAGGATGCTGTGGTGGGATATGCCAGCATGGTATTCGAGTGATCGATTCGGCGATGGGCCCTTCTATATTCCTGGTCAATGACCGGACTGAAATCTAACATATTCTTCTGACAACAGTATGTGAATTATATCATTGTATGAAATGATAAAATCATCAATTCAATATGATTTATCATTGTATGAAATGATAAAATCGTAATTATTTATATCCAAAATAATATGGTAATTTATGGAAGATTACTTGGTATCGCGTGACAGGTATCTCGCCGAGATCGAAACGTTCGTCGGTAACGGTAATGCCAAGGTGATAACCGGCAT
>JAFSYZ010000183.1 GCA_017455785.1 Candidatus Methanomethylophilaceae archaeon | reverse complement strand
GTCATACATCATGCCGCTGAAGGAGAACCTGGTCGGACAGAAGGTCATAGTGTTCGGCGGAGGTAACAGCGCGATCGAGATGGCCCTGATAGCCAATTCCGTCACGGACACCACCATCGTGCACAGACGTAACGAGTTCAGAGCCGATGAGACCAACGTGAAGGACCTCAACAACAGCTCCGTCAAGGTCATAATGAATGCAGGACTGAAATCGGTGAACGGTGATGACCGTGTGAAATCGGTAACGCTCACGCAAGGTGACAGCGAGGTGGAGATCCCCGCTGACCTGGTGGTCATCAACATAGGGATTTCATCGGACTTGGATGACCTGAAGAAATGGAACCTGGAACTCACCGACACCGGATTGGTGAAGGTCGGATTCGACATGACCACATCAAGGCACGGCATATTCGCATGCGGTGACGTGGTTGATTATCCGGGCAAATACAAGCAGATCATCACCGGATGCGGTGAGGCCGGTACCGCCGTACTGTCCGCATACAAATTCGTCAAGAAACCGTATTGGGCATGAACAAGGATGCACTCGGTGCATCCTTTTCAGCCCTTTTTCAAAATGGTTTGATCATTCCGTGATTGCGTCAGAGGGGCATTCGTCGACGCAAGCGCCGCACTCGACACATACATCCGCATCGATGACAGCGACGTCCTCGATGGTGATCGCGTTCTGTGGGCAGGCATCCGCGCATGCTCCGCATGCGACACAATCATTTGCGTTTACTGTAGGCATTTATTGACCTCGACATCCGATATCGACGAGCACCGTATAAAAAATGAAGCAAAAGGAAGTGGTTGGTAAGAGGTTTGTATCGCAAGTGAAAAAATCACTCGGAGATTGCGTCAGAGGGGCACTCGTCGACGCATGCACCGCACTCGACGCACTTGCCTGCATCGATGACAGCGACATCATCAACTGTGATTGCGTTCTGGGGGCAAACATCTGCGCATGCTCCGCATGCGACACACTCACTCTCGTTTACGATTGGCATTTGAATACCTCGGGGAATGGACCGAGTAAATTATATTTAACCGTAATCGTGCAAGCCCGTTCCTTTTAACGCAGCCTAAAAAAGTTATTTATAAGGATAACGCCCGAACCATCAATGATCGACGATGATCGCCCCTGTCGGACATATCTCTGCGCACTCCCCGCATTCTATACAAAGAGAGTTGTCGATGATGATGCGCTCATCCATCCTGATGGCATTTTGAGGACACTCGCTGATGCATGCACCGCACCTGTAGCAATCGCATTCGTTGATGATGGGCATCGACGATGCAATCCGGTCAAAGGTATATATCACGATTGTCGGATTATCATCAGCGATGACGATTCTCTCAGGGGAGGTATGGAACGGCGATTCGTTCGAGGACGGATATGTTGTCCTAGAGGACGGTATCGTCACCGAGGTGGTCTTCGGCGAATGTCCGTACCGTCCGGATATCACAGGTTGCATACTCCCGGGGATCATCGATGGTCACACTCATGTAGGGGATGCCGGGCTTAAGTTGGACGGGAGATATGGTCTTGAAGAACTTGTAGCACCTCCCGATGGGTTGAAGCACAGATATCTCAGGGAGACCCCCAAGGAGAAGATCGAGGCCGATATGAAGGAGTACATCTCGAGGTTGATCTCCAACGGGATTTCGCGTTTCATAGACTTCAGAGAAGGCGGCATCGAAGGGTCCCGCATGCTCCGTGAGGCATGTCCCTCAGCAGTCATACTCGGACGCCCGATCTCTCCTGAATATGATGCGAACGAGATGGAAACGCTTCTTCAAATCGCAGACGGTATCGGCATACCCAGCATCAACGATATGCCTCATGGTTACATAGACAACATCGCGGACATCGTCAGGAGAAAAAAGAAGAAACTGGCCATTCATGTGAGCGAACGCATACGTGAGGACATAGATTACGTGATGTCCCTGGAACCGGATTTCATTGTTCACATGGTGAAGGCCGATGAGAGCGACATGAGAAGGTGTGCCGATAAGGGCGTACCGATAGTCGTGTGCACATCATCCAACCAATATTTCGGAGCGACACCTCCGATCAAAAGGATGATCGACAACGGTGTCGAAGTCTCCCTTGGTACCGATAACGCCATGCTGTCACCATCAGCGGACATCTTCGAGGAGTTCTCAGCATTCTGGTCCGTCCTGTCATCGCAGGGCGGTTCCAGGAACGACGCTTTTCGTAGTCTAGTCGCGCACGGGTGCAATTTATTATATGGGAGTTCCTTGATTGAGGCACAGACCGGAAGGAGAGCGGATTTGATCGTATTCCCCGCAGATTCGGACAGTGTCCTCAGAGGGGAGTGCCCAAAACCCATCCGTTACGGTCCCTGAATGGGGAGAATCAAATGACATTCGACAATATCCTCGTACCCACTGACGGGAGCGAGTACACAAAGGCCGCCATCAACGCTGCTGTGGAACTCGCCAAAGGACAGGGAAGCAAGATCACCGCACTCTACGTCATAGACCAGACGGTGTTCGTGAATATGCCCTTGGATTCCGCGGTCATGAACACATACACCCTTCTGAGGAAGGAGGGAGAGGCCGCGGTAGAATACGTCAGCAAGCTCTGTAAGGATAACGGAATCCAGTGCGACTTAAGGATCATGGAGGGATCACCCGTCAAATGCATAGTCGAGGCATCCACGGATTTCGATCTCGTGGTGATGGGCACACTGGGAAGGACAGGATTCTCCAAACTCATGATGGGAAGTGTGGCGGAGAGGGTCGTAAGATACTCCAACTGCCCGGTGATGGTCATCAGATCAAAGGAGACTGAGAAGAAATGAAGACAGTAGAGGACGTTATGGTCAAACTGCCCATCGTGGTCGAGGTACCGGGCAGCCGCAGCGATGCGATCAACATCATGGTCAGGAACAATGTCACTGGTCTGCCAGTGGTCCGTGCGGCGGACGGATGCCTCGTGGGTATCGTATCAAGGAAGGATGTGTTCAACAACTTCCAGGAGGATCAGCTGTCCCTCATCATGAAGAAGGACATAATCAAGATCACACCCGACACGAGCATCAGGGATGCCGCCAAGATCTTCGTCGAGAAGAGGATCCACAGGCTGCCTGTGGTCGAGAACGGTAAGCTTATCGGTCTCATCACACCCACCGACCTTTTGGATGAGGTCAAGAACATGAGGACCTCGATGACAGCGGAACAGGTCATCAACACCACATGTGTGACCGCATACGTGAACGATCCCATTTCATACGTTGTCAACGCGATGAGGGTGAGCAGGGTCACATCATTCCCCGTTCTGGATGCGAGGGGCGCACTCGTCGGTATCATCACCGACCGTGACATGTTCATCGACCAGACCAAGGACATCAAGGTACTGAAGGAGCTCGGAGTGGATGAGGCAAGCCAGTCATTGGCAGGATACAGGAACGTCCTTCCGCTGTTCTACATGGCTACGGAGAAGGACATCTCCGAGGAACTCATAGTCAAGGATTACATGGTCAAGAACCCGACGACCGTCTTCAAGAAGACCAACCTGTCGGAGATCGCCAAGATAATGAAACAGAACAACTTCGGACAGATCCCTGTCCGCGGTAACAAGGACGAGCTCGTCGCAATGATCTACGACATTGATGTCCTCAACGCACTCATCGGATGATAGGATGTCAGACGATTCAGCCGATCTCATGGGATTGTGCAAGCGCAGGGGATTCATCTATCCCGCCTTCGAGATCTACGGAGGAGTTGCAGGGATGTTCGACTACGGACCCCTTGGGTGCATCCTCAAGAACAACATAGTGGAGGCGTGGAGACACATCTACAAGGGAAGGGAGGGTTTCATAGAGATAGATTCGGAGACCGTCAACCCCAAGGATGTGTTCAAGGCATCAGGTCACATTGACAACTTCGCTGATCTGATCACGTACTGTACCGAATGTCAGGCACCGTTCAGGGCCGACCACCTCGTAAAAGGGTTCGTGGACAACCCTGACATCCTCACCCCCAAGCAGTTGGAGGAGGAATTCGAGAAACATGACATCAGATGCCTCGAATGCGGAGGTAAACTCGGACCTGTGGATGAGTTCAACCTTATGTTTAAGACACACATCGGCCCCGGATCCGCACGCGTAGGATACATGAGGCCTGAGACCGCACAGGGTATCTTCGTCAACTATCCCAACCTCTACAGGTACAACAGGGAGAGGCTCCCGTTGGGTGTCATACAGACCGGAAGAAGCTACAGGAACGAGATCGCACCCCGTCAGGGAATGATCCGTATGAGGGAATTCAACCAGATGGAGGTGGAGCTCTTCGTGGACCCCGATGACAAGGATTGGGCAAGGTTCCCGGAGATCGAGAACGAGTCGTTGGACCTCATCCCGAACACGACCCTGAAACTCACTACCATGACCGTCAAGGAGGCCGTGGAGAAGGGCGTGATCGCCAACCGTGTGCTCGCATACTTCGTCTACACAACGAAACAGCTGCTGACGATGCTGGGTATCGACCCCAAGAGGCTCAGGTTCAGGGAGCACGAGAAGGACGAGATGGCACACTACGCAGCCGACTGCTGGGAGGCAGAGGTACTTCTGTCATACGGATGGACCGAGATTGTCGGTATCGCCGACAGGGGATGCTGGGACCTCTCCAGGCACAGCCAGTTCTCCGGACAGGACCTGACGCACTTCAAGAAGTTCGATGAGCCCAAGGAAGTGGAGATGGACAAGGTCAAGGCCAAGAACAAGGCTCTCGGACCCAGGTTCAAGGCGAAGGCGAAGGATGTCGCCGCTGCGATAGAGGCATGCAAGCCCGAAGATGTCAAGGACGGCAAACTCAGTGTCACGGTCGACGGGGAGACATACGATCTGGACGGCGAATGCTTCGAGGTCGTGCACGTGAAGGAGAAGATCTCCGGTGAGCGTGTGATACCCCATGTCATCGAACCGTCACACGGTCTCGACAGGATATTCTACTCCATACTGGAACATGCATACGACCATGATGAGAAGGAGGACTACACTGTCCTGCACCTCAGGCCTATCGTGGCTCCGATCAAGGTCGGAGTGTTCCCCCTGATGGAGAAGGACGGACTCGACAAGGTGGCCAAGGACATCTACGATGCCATCCACAGGTCAGGTGCGGAAGCGTACTACGACGGCTCCGGTACCATCGGTAAGAGGTACGCCCGTATGGACGAGATCGGTACGCCCTGGTGCATAACAGTGGATTACGAGACGATCGAGGACGGTGCCAACAAAGGAACCGTCACAATCAGGGACCGTGACTCCAAGGACCAGAAACGTATCAAGGTCGAGGATGCCAAGGCTATCATCGACAGCCTGCTGGCCGGAAAGGACTTCAAGGACCTTTGAAACCGATTCCGAAGGAAGGGGGAATACCCCCTTCTTACGAATTTTAACGACGTAATAATATTCTTATAAGAATTTTATCAACTATATTTTAGTCAAATTCGACATGCTTATATGTTGAGATTCAGATTACTTTTTTGAGGTGTTAAGATGGGAGTAAAAGACCTAGAAGATCTCAAGAAGATCTCCATGCTCAGATCCCAGATCGAGAGCAAGAAGATCGAAGATATTATGGACACCGAATTCCCGAAGGTCGGGCCGGAAGAGAAGCTCATCGATGCCCTTGGCATGATGCGCAAGACAGGATACCAGGATATCCCGGTCATCGAGGACGGAGAGTACATCGGTACCATAAGCTATGGGTCGATCCTGAAGAAGAAGAGCATCGCTCTTGATTCCAAGGTCAGGAATTTAGTAAACACGCCGCCGGTCGTCACCAAGGACATCGGTCTGACGAGCGTAGCCGAGATAATGGTGCTGAACAACCTGAGACAGGTTCCAGTGGTCAGCGCGAACAAGAAGAAGGTCATCGGATGCGTCGGAAGGATGCAGATGGTCAAGCTCGTGGAAGGCGTGAAGGTATTCAAGGACATCAAATCATGGGAGATCATGACATCACCCGTCGAGGGTGTGAAGGAGAATGCACTCCTGGATGACGCACTTGAGATCATGAGGTCACTGGACATCAGGACCGTACCGGTCACGGATTCGTCCAACAACCTTGTCGGTATCGTCGGAATGAAGGAGGTCATCGACAACAACTGGAAAGCCAGCAACAAGACCGTCGGTGATATATCAGGAAAGAACAAGGCCTCATCCACCACGATCGAGTCGGTATGCGTGTCCGCAGTCAAGACCGTAGGATGGAACGATGACATCGAGACGGCAGTGGAACTCATGACCGATAACGGCATCTCCACCGTACCTGTGGTGGAGGACGGAGAGCTTGTTGGAATACTTACCCAGTACGATATCATCGAGCTGATTTCCGCATGCAGGGAGAGGCAGTTCCTCTTCGTACAGATTAGCGGATTGGACGATGAGGACAAGGGTTACTCCAGTGCGATCTACGACACCATCAAGGACGAGGTGGAGAAGATCAACAAGATCGTCACTCCCGAGTCTCTGTCGATAAACGTCGCCAAATACAACGAGAAGGGCGACAGAAGCAAGTACAGCATCACCGCGAGGCTCATCGCCAACGGCCGTGCGTACAGCGCGAAACAGGTGGACTGGGACCTTATCAAGACTGTCAACGATCTCATGAAGAAGATCACAGAGATGGTCAAGAACGAGAAGGACTCCGTCGGTACCTACCGTAAGAGGAAGAAGTGAAACCATAAGCCTGCAGGTCCATCCTGCAGGCACTTTTTCTCTTTCTCTAAAACGATAAGAAGTCATCTGCATCCGGAATAGAGGATGCAGCCTGCTATAAACGCGACAGACAATGCTGTGAATGCACCGTTTGCCATCTTTCCTCCCATACCCCGCTTGGGAAGGGGCGTGGTTTCTGTCGACTGATATCTCTTCAATCTCAATCAACATTAATTCCTGATACTCCTTGATCAACACACCAGTTCTGATATGGGTGGAGAATGCCTGTGACTTCTCTGTATGAGGAATCGAAGAGCAGACGCACACGCGCGTGCGGTTACATATTAATATAGTTCCAACCTACGCCTCAATCATGTCGCAATACGATCCCGCAGTGATAGAAAAGCGCTGGCAGGAAATGTGGAAGAAAGAGAAGATCTACCACTTCGATCCCAAATCGGATAAAGAAGTTTACAGCATAGACAACCCTCCGAGATATGCATCAGGAACATTACACCTCGGTCATGCGACCGGTTACTCATTGATCGATTTCGCAGCCCGTTACAGAAGGATGAAAGGGAACAACGTGTTCTTCCCCCTCTGCTTCGATGTCAACGGTACGCCTATCGAGGTCAGGGTGGAGAAGAAGCACCACATCACCAAACTCGATACTCCGAGGAAGGAGTACAGGCGCCTCTGCGAGGAATTCGCAAACGAGAAGATCGGACAGATGACACACGAGTTCGAGATGCTCGGCGAATCCATGGATCCGAGCATCTACTATCAGACCGATGCTCCGTACTACAGGAAGATCACACAGCTCTCGTTCGTTGAACTGTTCAACCGCGGACTTGTCTACAAAGGCAACTATCCGGTGAACTGGTGTCCCGGATGTATGACCGCACTCGCCGATGCCGAGGTGGAGTACGAGGACAACGTCAACAAGCTGAACTACATCAAATTCCAGGTGGCAGGCGGTAAAGAGGAGGATTATGTACTTATTGCGACAACAAGACCCGAACTCCTCTGCACATGCAAGGCCGTCGCGGTACACCCGGATGACAAGGAAAAGCAGCACCTGATCGGAAAGGAATTGATCACACCTCTGTTCGGAAGACACGTCAAGGTCATCTCCGACCCCAAGGTCAAGATGGAGTACGGAACAGGGAACGTGATGATCTGTACCATCGGTGACAAGGACGATCTGGAATGGGTCATGAAGTACCACTTCGAATTGGAGAAGGGAATCGATGAAGCAGGTAAGATGACCGAGCTCGCAGGCAAGTATGCTGGGATGACAGTATTGGAAGCTCGTGAGGCGTCTATACAGGACCTGAAGGACAAGGGAATCCTGGTCAAACAGGAGGACAACCCACAGCAGGTCTCCACATGCTGGAGATGCCACGCACCCATCGAGTACCTGCAGGTGCCCCAGTGGTTCCTCAAGACCCTTGAATTCAAGAAGGAAGTGCTCAAGAGGGCCGATGAGATCAAATGGTACCC
>JAFSYZ010000034.1 GCA_017455785.1 Candidatus Methanomethylophilaceae archaeon | reverse complement strand
CTCGAAGGAAGCAGCCGTGCAACCAAGCGTTTCGACACGAAAGCTGAGGCGGAGAAGTACGCCAAAGGACTCGCGGACAAACAGGGAACATCCTATCTGCGTCAGAAGAAAGACGGAAAGATGCAGAAGAAGCGCTACTGATTACTTGTAATCTAAAGGGCAACCTTAAATCCTCTACGTGTATCACGGTGAGTGCTGTAGTCATAATCAGCGGAGTTTGTACATGACAGATACTGAAGGAGCCGAGTGCCAAATCCAACTTGATGATTGGATAGAGCAGCAGACGTTCCAAACCACGGATGATATCGAGATCCCTGAGAAGATGGCCGATCAGGTCATCGGACAGGACGAGGCGGTAGAGATCGTAAAGAAGGCCGCCGCTCAGAAAAGGCATGTGATGCTGATCGGTGAACCCGGTACAGGAAAATCCATGCTTGCGAATGCAATGACGGAGTATCTCCCCAAGGGAGAACTCGAGGACGTCATAGCGTACCATAATCCTGAGGACTTCAACGAGCCTAGGATCCGTGTCCTTCCTGCCGGAAGGGGTAAACCGATCGTGGACGAACAGAAAGCGATGGCAGCAGCTCAGAGGAACCAGAAGAACAACATGGCCCTGTACATCATCCTGGGGATAGTCGCCGTAGGTGTGATCTATCTCATTATGACCAAGGATATGACACTGCTGTGGATGGCCATACTGGCATCGTTCCTCGTATACATGATCTTCAGGAATCCTGTACAGAAGCAGGAAGTGATGATCGTACCAAAACTACTGGTCGGTCATTCGGCCAATGACATGCCGCCTTTTGTTGATGCAACAGGCGCACATGCAGGGGCACTCCTCGGAGATGTCAGGCACGATCCTTTCCAGTCAGGAGGACTGGAGACACCGTCGCACGACAGGCTGGAAGCAGGTGCGATCCACAAGGCGAGCAAGGGTGTTCTTTTCATCGATGAAATCAACATGCTCAGGATGGAATCGCAGCAGGCCCTTCTGACAGCTATGCAGGAGAAGAGGGCATGCATCACAGGACAATCCGAGAGATCGTCGGGAGCACTCGTCAAGAGCGAACCCGTTCCGACAGACTTCGTTCTTGTTTGCGCAGGTAACCTCGATGCACTGCAGGGAATGCACCCCGCACTGAGGTCGAGGATCAGAGGTTACGGTTACGAGGTCTACATGAAGACCACCATGCCCGACACCGATGAGAACCGTACAAACCTTGTGAGATTCGTTGCACAGGAGATCAAGAAGGACGGTAAGATCCCACCCTTCGACAAGTATGCCGTCGGCGAGATCATCAGGGAAGGACAGCGCCGTTCCGGAAGGAAGGGAGAGCTCACCCTCAGGTTCAGGGAACTGGGCGGATTGGTCCGTGTCGCAGGCGATATAGTGGTCCAACAGGGCAAGAAGGTCGCCACGGTCGAGGATGTCCTTACTGCAAGGCGCACTGCACGCAGTCTCGAGAAACAGATGGCCGACCGTGTAGTGGATTCACACAAGAAGTACTCCATGTTCAGGACCGAGGGCGAAGAGGTCGGTATGATCAACGGCCTTGCAGCATTGAACGCAAGCTCCAACATGGCCGAGTATGCCGGAATCGTCCTGCCTATCGTAGCCGAGGTCACACCATCGCAGAGCAAGAAGGGCGGACACATAGTCGCCACAGGTAAACTTGGAGACATCGCAAAGGAAGCAGTGGACAACATCTCGGCAGTGGTCAAGAAATTCGCCATCGCAGATATCGCGGACTCAGACATACACCTCCAGTTCATCGGAACATACGACGGTGTGGAAGGAGACAGCGCATCAGTCACGATCACGACCGCGATAATATCCGCAATGGAGAACATACCGATCCACCAGAATCTGGCGATGACAGGAAGCCTGAATGTTCGCGGAATGGTACTCCCGATCGGCGGTGCCACTGCGAAATTGGAAGCGGCTGCGGATGCGGGCATCACAAGGGCACTCATACCAAAGGAGAACGCCAAGGATGTCATGATCGAGGCGAGATACTACGACAAGATCGAGATCATCCTCGTCGAGACCATACGTGATGTCCTCGAGTACGCACTCGTCGACTGTGCCAGGAAACAGGAGTACATGGACAAACTGCTCCCGCTTCAGAAGAACGGCAAGTCATCAGCGGTCAAACTCGAACCCCCGAAGGGAATGGGGACCAAGTTCACAGTCGAGACCGTCACCGCAGAACCTGCTCCTACCGCAGAGTAAAACCACTTCCCAACAATCCTCTTTTATAGCCCCACTTTAATAATCGTGACATGAACGGTACCAAGCCCGTTGGATTGATCATCGGAAGGTTCCAACCACTTCATAAGGGACATATAGAGATGATCAGGAAGGTCTCATCTGAGTGCAGCATGGTCATAATAGGTATAGGCAGCGCCCAGTACTCCCACGTACCTGACAATCCGTTCACATCCGGTGAGAGATACAGCATGATCTACCGTTCGATGAAAGCCGAAGGCATAAACAATACCGTCATAGTGCCGATCGAGGACATGAACATCTATTCCCTTTGGGTATCGAAGGTAAGATCGTTATGCCCTCCGTTCGATGTCGTCTATTCGAACAACAATGCGACGAAACGTCTGTTCAGCGAGGCAGGCTATCAGGTCCACGGATCCCCGATATACAATCGTCAGGAGTTCTCCGGAACTGAGGTCAGACGCAGAATTGCCGAGGGCGGGGACTGGAGATCCCTGATTCCGAAAGAGGCCGCCAAGGTGATCGAGGAGATCGACGGTGTGGAAAGGATAAGGTCCATCTACGGTGGTTCCCCGGATGAATCCGAGTGATCTCATCTCCCTTCTAAACAACAATGGATTTAGGCTATCCCTTGCAGAATCCTGCACAGGCGGGATGATAGGTGCCATGATCACATCCGTCCCGGGATCCTCGTCATGTTTCCTAGGTTCCGCTGTTACATATTCCAACGAGTCCAAGGAAAGACTGTTAGGAGTTCGTCATGAGACATTACTGGCACATGGTGCAGTCAGCAGGGAGACGGCGGTGGAGATGGCATTCGGGTCATTGAAAGCATACGATTCCGACATAGCGGGATCGGTCACTGGGATCGCGGGTCCAGGGGGAGGGACGGAAGAGAAACCTGTAGGCACAGTATACATGTGCGTGACCGATGGTCTGAGGAAAGTAGTCTTCCAATATCGCTTCGAAGGGGGCAGGGAGAGCGTACGCAGGCAGACGGCAGAGATGCTTATGGACAACATCTCCGACTTCATCGGAGGGATACTGTGAGATATGAACGTCAGATTGGATACCTCGGAGAGGATGGCCAGAAGAGACTGCAGAATGCGACTGTAACAGTGGCGGGATGCGGAGGCCTCGGATGCAACGTCATAACCCAATTGGCGTTAGCAGGAATCGGCAGGATCAGGATCATCGATATGGATACCATCTCGGAATCGAATCTCAACAGACAGTTCGTACATTGCGGTAACGATGGATCCAAAGTAAAATCCATGTCAGAATGGATTGGAAAGATATCCGAAGCCGAGGTCGAGGAATTCGATGAAAGGATAGATGATAATAACATCGAACGGATGATAGACGGTTCGGACATCATCATCGATTGCCTCGATAACAACAGTGCCAGATCCATTCTCAACAAAGTGTCGCTCAGGAAGAATATCCCTTTGATACATGGAGGTGTCAACAGGATGTACGGTCAGGTCCTGCTGATGATCCCCGGCAGGACGGCATGTCTCGATTGCATAATGATAAAGGATGACGACGACAAACAGGTCATCGGTGCCGCAGCATCCGTCATAGGATCCATACAGGCCGCGGAGGCCATCAAATTCATCACTGGAAAGGGTACGACGTTAGAGGGCAGACTCCTCATCGTGGATCTGGAGAATGATGAGTTCAAGGTCATCCCGATCTCCAGAAGGAAGGACTGCAAAAGCTGTCAGACCTTCTCATCCACATAACCAACCTTCTCGGCATCCTTCTCATCATAGACCTCTGAAAGAATACCTCTGGCTATGTCTATTGCCGAACCCTTGTTATTCTCATGGAATATCAGAATGGACCCCGCCGGATACAATGTGATGTAATATCCGTTCCAATCGAAGTTCACGAACTCCCTGCTCTTCTGATACTCACTGTGCATCTGAGCATGAACCCTGTCCAGGTCGATCGGGATCTTCTTCTCCGGCCTGACCAGCAGATCTATCCCTCCGCAGAGCCTGGTCACTGTGAACCTCAGTCCACTGAAATCCTCCATGCCACAGACCATCCCAAAAGGGTATAATATGGTATCTTCGATTATCACACATGCAGCATATCAGCACCGGTAAGGTCAAGGAAGTCTACGCGGTGGATGACAAACAGTTGGAGTTCGTCTTCACCGATAACATATCCGT
>JAFSYZ010000182.1 GCA_017455785.1 Candidatus Methanomethylophilaceae archaeon | reverse complement strand
TGTCTATAGGCCCGCTGCTTACGACCAGCTGCGCCAACTCGGAGAGAAGATCGGTGTAGATGTCTACGGCGAACCCGGAGAGAAGGATGCCCCTACCATCGTCAAGAGGGGAATGGAGCACTTCAAGGACAAGAAGATCATAATTATCGATACCTCGGGACGTCATGCGCTCGAGGACGATCTCATCCAAGAGCTCAAGGACATAGCGGCTGTCGCAAAACCGACAGAAAGGTTCCTTGTCCTCGATTCACAGGTCGGACAACAGGCCGGACCTCAGGCAGAGGCGTTCCACAACGCAGTCGGAGTCACCGGAGTCATCCTCACAAAGATGGACGGTACCGCAAAGGGTGGAGGTGCCATCAGTGCGGTGTCGAAGACCAAGGCGAGAATAGTCTGTATCGGTACAGGTGAGCACATACGTGACCTGGAACCGTTCAACGCCGACAAGTTCATCTCCAGATTGCTCGGAATGGGGGATATCTCAGCACTTGTGGACCTGGCGAAGTCAGAGCTGAAGGACGACGATGAGGCGATGGAAGCCGGAAAGAACATCATGTCCGGTAAATTCACACTTAACGACATGTATAATCAGCTGAAGGCCATGAACAAGATGGGTCCTCTTCAGAAGGTCATGTCACTCATCCCCGGAATGAGCAGATTCGAGGACAAGATGGACTTCGAGGCCACACAGGCCAAGCTCGCCAAGTACAGATACATCATGGATTCCATGACTGAAGCGGAGAAGGAGGACCCTGCTATACTGAAGGCATCACGTGTCCAGAGGATAGCAGTCGGTTCGGGAACCAGCGTCCACGAGGTCAGGGAACTCATCAAACAGTACAACTCCAGTAAGAAGGCCATCAAGGGTGTCATGGGCAACCGCAAGATGAGGAAACAGATGATGAGACAGATGGGAATGACCGATCTGTCCGATCTGGAACTCGGCGATGAGGAGTGAAGATGAGGAGATTCATCGTCCTCGGCCACCGTGCCTTCACGACTCCAGATTTCAAATTGGATGATATATGCGGCGGAGCAGGGAGATTGGACGTCCTCGTCAGATGTGTCAATTCCGCATTCTTTCTAAGCCACGATCTCAGGAAGGATTCTGAGATATACCTTGTGATGGAAGGCGGTCTGGATGCTCCTAAGACAGTAAGATTCTACGGACCTGAATTGAAATACCTCAATCCCGATGAGAGGAGCACTGCATCGCTGATCAGGAACGCACTGCTCAAGAAACCTAAGGATAAGACTGAAGTAAGATCGACACCGGGTGTTTACATCTCCAAGATGTCATTCGGTGATGTGATGGAGAAACTGTCACAGACATGCAGGTTCATCTACCTCAGGGAGGACGGTACCGATGTGAGGGAATACGATTTCCCTGAGGAGCCGTGCTACATCCTTGGTGATGACAGGGATCCGACAGAGGAGGAAGAGGAGATAATGTCCCAATATCCCTATGACAAGATCTGCCTCGGACCCGTGAGTTACCATGCCAACCACTGCATGGTGATAGTATTGAACGAGATGGACCGCAGGACGGTAAAGAAGGAGATTTGAATATGGCAGAGACCGAGAGGATACCGCAGCACAAGCACTGTATCAGATGTGGAAAGGCATTTGTGGACGGTGTCGGAAGATACTGTTCATCCGAATGCAAGGAGACCAAGGCCGAAGAGCTGAAGAAGAAAAAGAACAAGCTCCTCCTGATATGGTTGATCGCTGTGGCCGTCATGATCATAGCCATCGTCTATGAGATGAATGCATGATCGTAGCCCTTGCAGGTACATTCAACGTCATACACGACGGACATAAGGCATTGATAGACAGGGCATTCTCATTATCGGATGATGTCAGGATAGGTATCACATCCGATTCCATGGCATCAAGGCCATTCATGAACCCCTTCTACCTTAGGAAGAAATCGATGGAACAGTAC
>JAFSYZ010000181.1 GCA_017455785.1 Candidatus Methanomethylophilaceae archaeon | reverse complement strand
TTCATGATATCAACGTGAAAATCTCAGAACAAATCATATAAAAACAGGTTGGAAAACACTACATTGACATAAAAAGAACAGAAGATAAGAACGGATCATCCGTCCTCATCCAATGCGATGTTCAGACTCCCGTATCTCCTGATCCTCTTCCTCGGCGAAACTTTACCGCAGATGTTCACATAGAATCTAATCCCATCCCTCTGCGTGGATGTGATCATACGGCCTTTAATATGGTCCTTCATCATCGAAATACCGAACGATGTCGCGGGGTATGTGCCGTAAGGTCCCCTCGGGGACCTGACCTCGATGATGGCCAACGGATTGCTGCGCATATCCTTGGCAAAACGCATCAACTCATCATCGAGATCGGGACTGCATCCCGCGTCCCTCTCCCTCCTGGAGATCAGATAGCTTGTGAAGGACCTTATCCTGACCAAATCAATCCCACCATGCCCTGACGACACCGTTCTTGTAGCTGTAATCGTCAGGATAGTGATATTTCAAAAGCTTGGAGTCGTTGGCATTGCATTTACCGCTGATGCCGTCCACGGACACCCTGACGTCACTCCTCCTGGGACTGACCACGTATCCGTCCACGACCATCTCCGGATTATTCTTCATTATCAACATGAACGTACTGATGGTGGGGGAGAAGTTCTGCGCCATACCTAGATCGATGAAACCCTCGCAGGCGAGGGTGTACATCACAGAGTATGGAACACCTTTGAAGCGCCTGACTCCGCCGAAATACTCCTTATCCACGAAATACGGCTCGAGGATCCTGTCCCTTCTGGCGTAATCCATCATGCCACCCCCTTCTTCGTTTTCGGCTTCGCCGATGGTTTCTTCTTAGAGTCTGTCTTCTTCACAAGCGGTTTCTTCTTTGCCGCTGCCTTCGGCTTGATGCACTTGGAACCTTTCTTGAGTTCCGCCATGGTCTTGTGGAAAGACTCCTTCTCCGCCAGGTACATGGCCATTGCGCACATCGGGAACTCGTACCACGGACTCTTATCTATCTGACTGATGAATGATGGCGGCATCGACAGCTCCCTTGTCCACATCGCATTGATGGTCGCTTCCGTCATCGGCGTTTTCTTGATATAGAGATCGGACCTGTAATGATCGATTTCATCCCTAGGGAGATTCTTCACGGCCCACTCGCAGATGTTGCTGCAGTCCAGGATGATCGGGAAATCCTCCCATGTTATCTTGAGATCATACTCTTTCGGATTGGCATAACTGACAAGACCATTCTCATTGAATCTCGCCTTGTCTATATCGCTGGCTCCAAGAAAGATCACTTTCTTCTTTGGAGTATACACAACAGACTGTCCAATCCTAATCTCCTTCCCTGTGCTCATATCTCTGGTTACGAGAACTCTGGTCATGGAAAATCCCAGTTTATGAGATATAAAAACAGGTTGGAAAACACTAATTTGAAAAACAGGAAATATTGTGGAGAGGGGTCTTTGACCCCTCTCCTATGACATTTCTGTCGATGTTAACAATCGGTATATCCTATTCATAGGATATAACGGTTAGTCGTAATCATTACCACGTGTAGGCTTTCCGTTCCACAGGCGGAGGGTCTCACCGTATGCCCCCTCCACGATCTCGTTGAAACCGTCCTTCTTGATCTTCTTCTTGAATGGTGTTTCCTCAGGCTGTCCAGGTACGGCGTAGAAATCCCCTGTATAGCCGGAATCGTCCATAACAGGCCTCCTAACGCTTCTCAGCTTCTGAAGGACGGCTGTGGAGTTCGTCCTCTTCACCACCCTGTAGAATGACGGCAGCGACATGGAATATCCGAAATCTCCAGACAGGATCTGTCCTTCCTTCAGCACGAAAGCGAACTTCTCCATGGCGTCGAACTTCCTTGAGACATCCGATGGGACAACGTCATCGAACTCCACGCCGAGATATGCGCTGTCTTGGATATGATGATGATCTCCGTCCTGGGAGTTGGATGACACGCCATAGACGAACTTCCTCCCCTTATTCTTATGAATACTGGTGACCCTGAAGAACCCCATGTCCGAAGGGCCCTTACTGGTATTCCTCCATGTCTCATGGTAATCCTTACCGATCTGCAACTCATCGTAGCTCTTCTTCTCCCTCGATGCGAAGAGCTTTCCCTTGAGCTTGGGTTTCTTCGACCAGGACATCAAAAAACCATCCTCGACAAAGACCACGTAACCATCGGAATCGATGGTGACCTTCGGCCCCATAGACACCCACCTCATAGAGATCTCGTCCTCACCCATACCCATCGCCTTATAGTGTGCGGATACCTTGTCATAGACCTTGGGGCTGCAATAAACATGGGACGGACTGTATCTTGAGGCATTCGGATTAAACCCGATCTTCCTGGTTACTGTATCATAGAGGCCTGCGATGGTGTTATCGCATTCCTCTTCGGTGAGAATGACTGTTCTGGCTTTCATGAAAAAACCCACTTTGTGAGATATAAAAAGCCGTTGGAAAACACTATTTGCCTTTAGGACGGGGCTGTCACTGGACCCCGTCCTGGGCAAATGGCCCCATGTTGGTCTGACAGATAGCCTCATCAATCATTGTATAAAAAGAGGTTGGAAAAGACTCAGAGATGGAAAGGGTTTGACATCCATGAAACAACATTCCCATACAGCACTTATCATAGGGCCTATAAGGTGAGACACACCCTCCCCGTTCATAAATGAGATACTCCCATGTGAATGGGCCCGCACCCACTCAGTTCCGGACGTACAGTACTAATTAGTACCCGCATGAGAGCGATTAACAATATACATACGGCAATTTATATTATTTCCTGTCACGCCTACGGATTCTAATGTATTTCCTACGTTTCATATATTCTATAGGTCTAATGACCCTAATTCCTTTGAAACCATTCGCCCTTTTCCTAAACACCTTGTCCAATGTAACAATAACATCGACGCCAAACTTCTCTGCTTCATAAAGAATTCTACGATCTTTCCCTTTAGCTGGATATTTGTCTTTCTTGAGTTTGTCATCATCAGGAATTGGTGTTTTCTGAATGGAACCTTTATATTTACTACGGAAGGCTTCAATCTTGGCCTTAATGCCTTTTTTGTCATCGACAGGATAATTACTTAATTCCAAATCGATAGAATCAGTGTATACATAATCCTCACGCCTAAGAATATAATTAAAAGCGATACGCAACAGCCTATTACCATTTTTTAATACAGAAGAGATTACATTTGTATCGACAATGACTCTTTCACGATGAATAGACTTTTTCATCCTCGCTTTTTTCTTATCCATAGACAACCCTAAACTAACAAATGAGAATAAAGAATTTCATCTCCTGAACAGAGCTCTGAATCTCTGAAGAAATCCGCTGCGCTTCCTTCCGCTTGATATGAATCTAGGCATCGGCTCATAACCGTAAGAACGGCAGATCTCCCTGACCTCTTCATCGGACAGTATGCGGTTGATCTTCATGCCATGTGCTATAATCCACTCCCCTGCCATATTGGGATTGGTACGGTAACGGTAGTATCCATCATAGGGGAGGTGGTCGAGATCGGCATCCCTAGGGTTTTTCTTCCCAGTCCGAGGATTCCGCCCATTCCTATCGGCCTCATCCTGATAATTGATGGTGTCTGTGACCTCGACCTCCGCCCACACATAATCGGGGTCCATGAACTCTATCTTACCCGAGGGTCCTTTTTTCCCGATATGGGTGACATATGGGATATCGGAACAATGAAACCCAGGACGATAGGCCAGCCCTCCCAGTTTGGACTTCACCTTACCGTTCTCGTCCATAGGGCCTGGAACGGCATAAATCCATTCACCGACCTTGAACGGCGTAGATCTGTCAACGAAGAGAGGATAGATATTCCCATCTCTCCCCATCCTTACGAGCTTGTAAGCCTTCATCCGACCATCCTTCTCCTGATTATACCGAAGAACCTGGAATGCGGTTTGGCAGCCTTACTGACAGAACCGGTGTACTTCCTGTTCAGTCTGATGAGCTGGTCCGACAACACCTTGGGAAAATCATCACCTGATTCTATCCCGTGACCGAGATACTCCAGGACGTACTGCGGATCGATGATGGAATCGATCAGACCTGTGAAACGGACCTCGCTGAGAGAGGCCTCGTTTCCATGCTCGTTCCACCTAAGGTAATACCAATAGTTGGCCATCCACGCCAGGCATTCCTTGTCATCGGCGATCTCCCTGCCGACATCCGTCCATTCGGACGATGAGCGCGGATCGAGATACAGATCCCTGAGGATGGCTATCGCCTTCTCGGAGGATGCCTTATCGGCCCTGTGGTACATCTCCTCCTGATAATCGAACCATTCATCCTCATCGAAACCCGCATCACGGCCTTTATCCATCATGTTACCGGATTGTGCCACAAAGAATGGTTTAAAAAGACGTTGTAAAAAACTAGAGGAAGTATCGCCCCCGACGGAAGAGAACACCGTCGGGGGAGCCGTTTGGGTTTACCAGGAGGCTAACCTACCATAGGAGGACTAAACTCAGATGCGTGAAAGTGTGCGGTTGTACCGCGAGGGGCAATCATTGCATCCAAATTGTCTTGTCAACCCTTGGTTAGAGATGGACATATAAAAAGACGTTGGAAAACACTCAGAAAAGTGGGGGGGCATTGCCCCTCTATTTCTTTCAATCCTTCATCGCATCCTCGAACCTGCGGATCTGCGCCTCGTTCTTCCTGACCTCTTCCTCCA
Organism: Candidatus Methanomethylophilaceae archaeon; assembly: GCA_017455785.1. Classification (GTDB taxonomy): domain Archaea; phylum Thermoplasmatota; class Thermoplasmata; order Methanomassiliicoccales; family Methanomethylophilaceae; genus Methanarcanum. The sequence continues at coordinate 13,465 of JAFSYZ010000181.1, read as the reverse complement.
TGACATCGGCTATCAATGAAGACAGCTTAGTATGCCTTATGACCGCCAGGGCCTCACATTTGCGCCTCAGCGTAGGCGTCATCTTCACCAGAATCTGCGCTGTGCGCAGTTCCTTCTCCATCTTCACCGATTCGTTGACCGGAGCTTCCGCATCCTCTTTTGCCGCGCGTCTCATCGCCATGTGATCGCCTCTGTATAATGGTATAATGATTTAACCATATATCTCAGTCCTCGACGTCCAAATCATATTCAATGTCGTCAAAATCGGCACCGAACAGATCTGCGATATATGCAATCAATTCATCCTCCTGTTCAGCGGAGATCGTATGTGCCGCATTCGAAATGTCCAATTGTAGCACTACATTCACTCTTTCACCCTCTTCCTGTAATTCGACAATATGCCATCTATCTCATCGATCAACTCTCATCCCTCACCCTGTCGCAATTGCCTGTTCGGAGATTGGCCGACAGCTCATCCCAACACTCATCAGTTCGGCCACATCTTCAGCCGGAATCGGCAGCCACCATGTCCCTGTCATTTCGTTACCTCTACATCCGTGTGGAAATTATCTAATTTCTCTTCCATGATGCGATAGGCCTTCTTCATCAGAATCTGTGATGCTGCCAGATGGTCCGAGATCAGACTGAAGGCCAGAGATAAATCCGTCAGGCCTTTCATAACCGCTGCGTAGTTACTCATCTTGTGGAACCTGTCTGAAAGATCGCCTAAATTATCGATATCAAATTTGGCACTTTCCGCCATAGTGGTCATTGCCCTTCCTCCTTCGGCTTCGGACCGTCCTGGATGACCTCAACCAACCTTAGCTCATAGAGCTTACCATCGATGGGGAGATAATAGTATCCACCGTTCTCCTTCTCCTTTCTGTGGATGTGCCTAATCACACAGGCGACGGCATCATCCGTTACATCGACCTTATCACCGGACCACACTTGAAGACCGTCCTTATATGTCCGAACCTTTCCTGCGTAAATCACGTTGTTCAAGACACCATTACCTATCTTTAACTCGACCATTCATTCACCCTCCTGTTCCATATCTCGATGACATTCTCCCTGGTGTCGGCGTCGGTCATGATACCGCACCGCTCACACCTTATGCGGTAGTGCATCGTATCCCCTATGAGCATTGACGGGCTCCTTCCGCATAATGGACATGACCTCAGGCCAACCAGATTTGTCTCCTCCTTCTTTATCTCAACACGATCTGGACTGATGCACAACCAATCCGCTGCGCGATACTGTATCTCGTACAGGTCGTTATCTGTCGGTTCGAACTCCAAATTTGAAATCACCATAGTGACCTTGTAACTCATTTTCTCATCTCCTTCTCAATCTTTTTTATCTTGTAGTTGACCTCCATGAATCTGCATGGCGGAATATTGGGAAGACCGTAACTCAAAGGGCAAATGAGGCAATCGTTGAACCCTTCGCACACTTCATCTTATATTTCTGCTAGTTGCTTCAATTCTTCGTAAGATTCCGTTTCTGTACTGGTATCAGTCATTCCTCTTCCTCCTCTTCCTCTCTGGCTCTTGTGAGTATCATCATTTTCCCACAATTTGCGCAATAATACTCGTAATCCCACTCCCTTCCGTCCGTAGGTATGGTCTGGGGATAGGATTTGAATTTGGTGCATCCGCATTTTGAACATTGGAAATAAGACATTATTCGCCCACTCTCCTGTTCCATTTCTCTATAGCCTCATCCTCTGTGGTACCTTGTGGGCCTGTGGTGTAACATTTGGGGCAACACAGCACAAATGCCGTATCAGTGAACACCAACATCTCAACATCCTCGTTACCGCAGAAGGGACAGGGTCTCAATTCATTCTGATCTCCGGATTCCTTGAGAGGGCAGTCCTCTGCGATCCTCTCGGAATCAAACTCTGTTCCCACTATTGCAGATGGCGATGTAGGATACTGACAATGGCTGCCATACCCACCATCTCCAGCATCGTAGAACGGACAGGAATCGCAATTTACGATGATGTAGTTGTTACCATCTATATTCACTGACTTGCTCATTCACTCACTCTCCCCATACTTTCAATTGTTCAGCCATCTCTTTTTTCAGCATCTTAAGATACTCCTCGAATACGAAATATGTCTGAATCTGCTCCCCACTGGCAACTCTGATTATGTAATCTACGTCACGTTCCGCAATCTTCTTCAAACGAGTCTTAACATGGGTAACATAATCCTCTGTCATTCATCATCCCTCTTTAGCTGCCAATCCTTCATCCCATCACATTCGATGTCGATGTTGTCCAATCCTACAAGCAGGATCATATCTATCAATTCACGAATCTCTTGGCATTCGCCTTTTGTCAGCGTTCTGCCCCCACAACAAGTTATCTTTATCTCGGTCATTTCTTCTCCCTCCTGTTCCATCTCTCTATCGCTTCATCCAGCGTACCGGCCTCTGGACCCGATGAGCAACAGTCTCTACAGTATAGCACGAATGTCCTGCCTATGTCAAATGCTTGGATGTCCTCACTCTGGCAAAATGAACAGGGTTTCAATTCCGCAATCATCCCGTCACCACCCTATATATGAAAAGAGCAACGTTGCACACGGTCAGTATACCTACGACCCATACACAGGCTCTCATCAGTTTGAGCATCGTTTTGTCACTCATTCGTCCGCCTCCTCGTAGATCTCCTCGATACAGTCACCAAAGAGCCCCATGATGATGGAGAAGCGTGTGCCGATATTCGTGTCGCTGTAATCACCTCCAATGATGATTTTTCTGTTCCAGTCCTCGAACCACACATTGTCATTGAACCACGGCGGGTTGATGCCGAAAATATCGCAGATGTCTATGATAGCGTGCTGGACGCGACTGCTGACGTCTGCACTTCTCTTGAATCTCACAATTATCCTGCTCATTCGTTCACTCTCCTGTTCCAGTTCTCAATCGCTTTCTTCTCTGTATCTGCGTATGGCCCACAGGCTCCGCATTTGTGACATGTGACAAAGTAAGGCTCATCATACCTCTCCCAGAATTCATCAACATACACATCATCACCATGTGCTTTGCAGAACGGACACGATCTCAATGCCTTCGGGTTATTCTTAGATTTCCATTTGAATTCTGCTTCCTCTACGGATTCACAATCTTTAATCTCGTATCCGCAATTAGTATTACCGCACTTGATTCCACACTTTTCTGCAAAGTAGTAGTATATCGCCTCGGTTTCTCCGCATTTAGGACATTTTAATTCGGTCATTCGCTCACCTCAACATATCACGACAAGACCATCGCTATCGACCTCGTTGAACACATCATACAGGTTCTCAATCGCACAGTCCACATAGGACAGGTCGATATCTGAATCGAGCAGTTTCCTCAACGATGTTGCGATCTCTCTGCAATCATCCCCGCTGAACGTACCGTCACAGCCGGAATGGTCCACGAACAAGTATATGCCATACAGTTCAGAATCTCTGCAATCCTCGGACAGGTCGCTGGCGAACTGGTTCCACTCTTTTGCCATGTCCTCTGTCGCCCTGCGATGACTCTTCTCCGCCAGATTCTCGAACCGATCGGCATAGGATGTACCCTTGACCGAATCCAGCATCTTCAACAGACAAGACTTTATAACGTGGACCGTATTGTAGCCCATGTCTGTAACCTTCATCTTACCATATAGACAAGACCCTATAACGCGCACCATAGCGTAATCCATGCTCGTCATCTTCTTCATCTTACAGTATGCAATAAAACTCGCTCCCATTATTCCTCTCCCCCCGTCTTAATCTTCTCCTCGTTTCCACCGTTGGTCAGGAAATGTAGAAATAGTATCGTACAAGTCTCGCACAATGCTACGTCTTTGATATGAGCACTAGTACAACTGTCTCTGCGATAGTCATTGAGCCAAAATGTCAAATCGGGAATCCGTACCTCGCCTTGATATATGCGGTCTTTGAAGTATTTACCGCACTTGTTGCAACGTATGACGTTCATTCTTTCACTCTCCTTTGAACATCTTATCGTAATGCTTTTTGAGTTTCTCCCATGCCTTGATACATTTGGTATCTGATACCTTGCTGTAATACTCTTTGAACTCGGACATCCAGATCTCTGTTTCTTTGATGTATGGTTTGAATATGGCATCATCTGAATTGATTGCGATACAACACAACTTCACATCATCTTCGCAATCCCAATCGTAACAGTCGTATGCGTAGAGATACTCGTTCTTGTCTGTCTTGTCATAAATCCAAGACCCGATGAGTCCCTGTGCCTTCTTCATCAATTTTTCATCGGTCATTCCTCTTCCCCCCATTGTCTTTCGAAATAGAGTCCGTGGTCTGGTACGGAGTATTCGATTCTGCCTTTGAGTTCCGTGGCAACATCATCGAGTGCTGATTTCATCTGCGTTGTATAGTCCTCGTTGAAACGCCATAGTGTAAAGTCCACGGATTCTGGTCCAGCGTATTCAATCTCACACAGCCCCCTTATCGTCATGAAGTTCCGTGCAATCGCCATAATCCTGTGGGGATTTGAACCAGAATATCTGATGCGAATGTCCTCATATACTGACATTGCCCACTCTCCCGTTCCATTCCTCTCTGGATTGTCTAGCGGTCTTGCCGTCTGCCCATATGTTGCACCTGTAGCATCCTGTCCACCATGCGGTCCTAATGAGATCAGAGAATGTTCCTGCATTCGAATTGCATTTAGGGCACGGTCTTAGATTGATGGCATCATAATTGCGTTTTTCGTGATTTTCGCAATTATCCGATTGGATATTTGCGTGAATACTATTATCAGTCATTCCCCATCAACCTCGCAATCATCCCATTCAGACATTGTATCCCAATCAACTTCCAATCCCTCAATTCCCTTCAGGTCCTCAAGTTTGACCTCATCTGTCAGATACCTGGCTTCTAGGAACGCACCGTTGTCTTCGAATTCGACGTCCATGATGTCAACATCATAGTCGTTCAGCTTCTCCAGGATTGCCTTGTATTCGGCCAGCGTCTTCTCACCGGACACATACAGTGCTATATCCGTCCAATTTGTCCTCTCTGTCATTCTATAACTTCCTCCTTGGAAACATAAATATAACGGTGTTTGACCTTGGCCAGCAGTTCATCGCGGCCAGGTTCGCCTTCTCCTCGTTCAGGAATGTGCCCCACAGATTCTTGATCGCGGTGAAGGGATCTATCTCCCATACCTGATAGACCATCATTCACCCACCTTTTCTTGATGGGGATTGTCAACTGATTGTCCAGCTCTCTGATCGGGATGGCGAGGATCATCCGAGAATGAATGGAACCAATCCATGAACCTCTGGCATGGGCACTTGGATTCGGTGTCCATACAGGTACGGCACGGTTTCATACGATCACCCTCGTATTCCATCCGAAGATGGCGTCGTCTTCGGTACCTCTCTTCGGACATATGGCATTCAATGTCAATATGGACACTACCATCATTTCCTCCAGAACATCCTCTCCTTGTCACCTTTTTCGCGCAGCCATGTGATCCCCACATCATTGGATGGAAATGCTGCATCGAACGCTGAATCGTACGTATCGTAGAAGTCCTTCAACTCGCCTGTCCTGTGATCTATGACGGCATAGATCGGCGTGAGTCCGGCCAATGCGTTATCGATGTCCTCTTCAGTGTAGTATACGTGGGCCAGGTCTTGCAATATATCACATGTGAACCAAGCGTGATACCTGTAGTGATGGTCATTCCTCGATATGGTGTCCCAATGAACCGCCACACGTATCGACGGACGGCTGTCACCAAGTGACCTCCACCTTCTGATATATGGGAAAGCCTTCTTCAGAGCATCGTTGGAACTCTCCGCCTGGACCGCCATCACATGAGTGGTGCCGAGTCTTGAGATTACATTGATTCTGTATTCGTTCATATCTTCGCACCCTCCTTCGCGGCGATGTAATCCAGACAGTCCTGGTGACTTCCGTGGATAAGAGGCACACCCGAGATGCACAGGTAATAACTGTCGTCTAAGGCCTTACGTATCTCGAACCCACCGTGTCTCTCCGATTCCCCGCTGAACTGTGCCATCATAAGATAGAGCGACCTCCTGTCGATCACTTTCTTTATGAGATTGTCAAGGACCTCTTCGACATCCCCCAATTCCTCATGCAGCTTGATGTTGTACAGGGGCATGAACGCCTCGCGGATCATGTCCCTGGATTTGCTCAGGAGGACCTCTGCCTCCGTGAACTGATCGTATTTGATAGAATCCATATTATCACTCTCTGTACTGACCGAGATACTCGTTGTCCTCGACCATCTTCTTGACATATCTGGCCGTGCTGATCAGATAGGACAGGTCCTCGATCAGCTTCGTCTTCGTCACAGTGGTGCCATACAGACTCCCTGGACATGCAGAGAGTTCCAACAACCACTGTCCGAGCTCCGACTGCTCCGGTATGAAGTATTTGGCCATCCAATCACTCCTCATCGTAGGGTGTGTCCGCGGGGACGTACCAAACCGACAGCTCATAGCATTGCAGATCGCACTGTCCCTTGTGCGGACAGTTCTCGCATTCCTCGTTTTCTTTGCTCATCATATCACCTTGTGTATTGTGCTATTGTATAATGATATAATCATATAACTATATAATGATTATATCAAATAACCGACTTCATCGGACACTTTGCAGACCTCATCGTCGAGATTATCTACAGCGCGGAATGCACTGGAGAGACAGCATTGAATGAACGATTCATCGGAATCGGGGAAACCATAGGTGGACAACTTATCAATCATCAAGGACAACTGCCTGCCGAAATCCATCAGGTCCAAATGGAGATCGCTTTTTTCATCCATGTCCATGTCTGCGATAACATTCTCATCGGTCATCAGATCAGCTCCCATGTGTTAGCGAAACTGCCTAATTTCCTACATTTCCTAACATACTGGCCATCATACCTGTGGAGATACCTGGCGATTACACCGGTTGTGACCGCATATCTCAACGTCTTCTTGCTGGCCATCATGGATGCCATCACATCCCTGCTGGTGAACTCCACACCCTTGGGCATGCTCAGGACGGCACGCATAATCATGCTCTCCTTGGAGGTCCCTGTGAACTCATTCATCGTCATCCTCCTCCCCGTAATCGCCGGTCTCGGCCTGGCACATAGAATAAATCAACGAATCGTGGAGTATGCCCTTGGGCTTTAATTTGGTCAGATTGTTGATCTCATAGATGTCGTCACCGTAACCGTTCTTCATCACAATATCATAAAGATCGTCCGCAGTGGACGGCATACAGTCAATCTCCCTCAAATTCCTGGCACAGTTGTTGACAGCGACAGCACTTAATATACCCTGAAGACGGAACAGGAAGCCAGCGCCGTACCTCTTCTGAAGCTCATCGATTGGCAACTCACTGTCCTTCAGCATGGACTTATAAGCGCCCTTACTGACGTATGTCAATGCGATCATTCCTTGCCCTCCCTGTAATCGATGTATCCTGTAATCTCATCCTTGATCTGTTTCAGTGTTTTCCCGTGGAGCGTGACATACCTGTCCACGATGCACCTGTAGTAGTTCTTGTAGCACAGGAAACAACCGTTGACATCCACATGATATGCTCTTTCGATGTTGTAGCCCTTATATTCAGAATGAAACTTCCAAAGGAAGTTTGAATCGTAATCATCCATCATCTTTCTCCCTCTATCTTGTCTAAAAATTCGTTCGTGAAATCCGCATACTCCCCCAACGCGGTGCATCCGGAGGATTTGCTGAAGAAATCCAGATTGTACGACTGGATGACCTGGATTCTAACGCTGTCGGATATGGATGTGTCGAAGAGGACCGTATCCATCTCCTTGGCGATGCTGCTGAAATCCTCCAGCGACTCCTTGAAGATCGATGTGTTCTTCTTACACCTGGTCAGAAGTATGCCCAATATCCTCAGATTCTGGTTTGTGTACTTCTGGACAGGTTGTATGACAGATCTGTAGATCATATCGATACCGTCCAGAGAGAAGGAGTTTGGCTGTGCCGTCAATATGACGTAATTGGATGCCGTCAGAGCATTGCTGAGCTCCGCCCCCAATGACGGCGGCGTATCGATCAGGATGTAGTCATACCTCTCCTTGAGAGGTGCGATTGCCTCCTTCAGCCTGTACTCCTTGGCCGTAGTCCTGGACAGGACGGTATCCAGATCTGCCAGTCTCGGCGATGATGCAATCATGTCCCCGTAATTGACATGCTGTATCGCAGCATCCGCATCATCCCCTGTTACCAGCGATTCATATACCGTCCTGCCCGACCTCTTCGCCCCCATCGCAACGGAGAGGTTGCCCTGACTGTCCATATCTACCGACAGGACCCTCTTTCCCATCTGCGAGAGTCCTGCCGCCAAGGCCTGTACAGTCGTGGTCTTTCCTGTGCCGCCCTTGTTGAGAGCGACGGTGATCACTTTTGCTCCCATCCGACCGCCTCACACAGACCTGATACATACAAAGAGTACCTTACATCCCAATTCGGTACACTCCATGCTCTTCTTATCGCCACTATTCCATGTCCAATCTGCACATTCCCTGGAATAATCAGTGCACTTCGAAAAATGGCCGCATATCCCGATCTTGTCACACAACCAATGCATCATATCACCACCGGATTGTACTGACCGTCACAGAACATCTGCAACATCAGATGGCCAGCCACTATCGTGTCTGACAGGGCCCTGTGGTCCTGTTTACCGCAGATATGCGCAGGGTCCGAAGGACACAATGTCTGATAAGCCCTCTCCAGTTTGACGAACCTATAGGTACCGTCGTAGTATGGAATCCTGAAAATCTCCGAGGCTGCTAACATAGGGTCGGACACCAATCTGATATCCTCCCTTCTGAACCAGGGATCGCGACAGATGAACTTGTCGAAATCGAACGCGACATTGTATGACGTAACGTACCTTCCTTCGAGGATCTCAGCAACTTCCTGTCTGACGATCTCCTGAGGGGTACCGTGCTTGACCATGTCCGTGGTCAGATCGGTATTCAGGAAAATCCACGCATCCTTCCTTCTGTCCACCTCATCATCGGGATATTGGACGATTGCGGAATACAATGGCGTGACAGTCATTTTTTCGAAATCGACTTCAGATATTGCGATGTCAACAACCAGGTCATAAGGCCCACCGTTAAGACCTGTGGTCTCAGTATCCAACATGAGTATGCCCATCAGATCGCCTCAGTCCTTGGGCCTCCATCTTCCCATCTTATCGTCCGAGAGCTCATCCCATCCCATCTGGGCATCCAGCCTGTGAAGTGACCTGGCCAGACTCTTTCCCTTGTCCGTGAGACGCACCATCATGGAATTGATGATAACACCCTTGTTCTTCGAGATCAGCCCATTATCGAAAAGCCAACACAACCTCGTCATCACCGCGGACGATGACGGCATACCGGTGAAGAAGAACGAGATATCCGTAGGTGTCAGCCCTGGCACATGCTCTATGTCGTAAATCAGATCAACCATCTTCCTGTCAATCAAACCTGTCATTTGGCCCCACTCCCCTCGCTCTTGTCATCCGTCTTCTTGACCGCGATCAATGAAGGGTTAATCCTTCTGACCAGATTCGGAGCGATGTCGTATTTGTCGGAAACTTCCGCGACAGACATGTCCTTGATTGCCTTGATTTTGTAATACATATCATAGGGAATCTTGTTCAACATGGTGTATTGATATATCCTCATCAGTATCCCTCCTTTTCCAACCGGCTCTCCAATGAAGAGCGGATAAGATCAGAGATGTTCATGGCACCACCATTGTTGATACACCTGATCGCCCTGTCGTAGACATTGGCAGGCAGACGTACAGCAATTGTCTTGACACGTTCTGGATTGTCCGTTTCCATAATTTTGTATAGTGTTTGTCATATAAATAATATTACAGTTGTCATACGCTTGTTATACAATATCTCATAAACACGTAGTGCAATGCGCTATATATGGCCAAAAATGACATCTCAGAACCCATCGCAATACGTATGCCGAAAGGATTGCTACAATTCATCGATGGAGACATAGAAACGACAATGCTCCACAGCAACCGCACGGATTGGATCGTCTCCGCCTGCATGGCATATCGTCATACACGCCTTGAAGAACTAAGGCTCACCGAGGGGGGGGGGAATCCGAAAAAGTAAGGAGTAGGCCCTCAGGCCTCCTCCAATCTAGGTGTGAGATGCCCCTCTCCATCCTGGAAACCCTTATAGTAGGCAGCGGAATCAACAACCCTCTTACGCTGTGCGGATGATCTTGATTCGGCCAGACCATCGGTGTAATCCTTGACCTCTTGAGGTACCGACAGAACCAGCGCATACGATTCGTTCTCCTCATTCTGTTTATTATAGGCCTTTTTCAAACCGCGGGTGAAACCATTCGCATACGCATACGCGGAATCACCTTTCAGGTGATTTCTCAGTATACCCTCATCCACAGCAGCCACGGCCAGATTCATCGCGGCGATGCATATCCTCACATCCTCAGATTTCCCCATGAACATGATGGTGTATGATTTACTCCTGTACCTATGTTGACAGAACGACATACAGCAATGGTTCTCGGCTATGACCATCGCCATCGCCGCCTTCCACGCTGACGAACGATAGGTGAAGATATGCTCGGTCTCCTTCTGCTCGACAGGATTGTCATCCTCGACCCCGATCTCCGATTCCTCTATCTTATATTTGGCCATAAGCCGCCTGGCCATAAGGAGTGCGGTCTTGGCCTCGTCCTCGTTTGGGGAATCCCCCAATGCCAGACAGGACATTATCTTACGGATTGCATCCTCGCGGTTCATCTCCTCACCGTCATACTGTCCAAATATGAAGTGATCTGGTCCACCAATGCCGTGTACATCTCCAACTCCCTTTTGGTCATCTCCCCGATTGTATCGGTCTTGAAGTGCTTACAGCCGGTATTCCTCAGGGCCAGGTCGAATACCTTCATCAGCCTGATTCTGGAGATCTCATTGATCGAGTAACGGAGCTCGTCCATCTTCTTGTACAGCTCCCTGTAAGCATCGGGATTTATCTCCTCCAGATCGGAAAGCTCGTCCAGGTGATCGTTGAAATACATCCTGTAATACTCGAGAGGCAAATCGGCACCCTGAGGGATGTCGGTCTTCTTCTCGGCCCTGCACCACCTGGATATGTTGTCCACCATCTCATCCATCACGGTGGTCATTCCGCCTTCGCCTCCTTCGCCTTCCTGATGAGCTTCAGGATAGGGTACAGATCTTCCTCGTCTACATCCCTGAAGTGTACCCAATCGTCGAGGATCTTCAACTTACGGTTGAACAGATCATCGATGCACTTCACGCCGATGGACAATGCCTCCTCGTAACTGCACAGATACTCGTCGGGGATGGCTTTAATCTCATCACCTGAGGAACTGGTCAAGGTATGTCTGCTCATTGTATCAGGACCGAGGAAACCTATCTTCTGCCGCCATTCGCCGTCGGAAAAGACCCTTGTATACATCGTGATGATGGTATCATCATTTACCTTACCATAGGTCATTTTGCCTGGCCTGTCCTTATCATCGGCCAGATTATAATCGCTGATGCGGTCAGCCTTCCACCTTAAAAAGATGGGTCTGAGCGCTGATACTGCCTGCTGCCAATCCTTCGTCATCACATAATGGCTGCCAGAGTCCATCCTCGGCTTCGATTTACCACAAACTATAGGGAACCCGAAGTTCACATGGTCCACCATCCAATAGGACCAAATGCCGTCATCATCCTGCCTCATCGTTATCAGGACATCGTCCTCGCAATGATAGAACATCACTTTGGACATTGCTCATCACCCTTCGGTCTGTAGTAATTGCACGCATTGCAGTACTTCAACCGATTGTCATAACCGTGACAATCACCCTCCCTCATGCAGTATTTCTGTTCGTCCTCGATGTCGAAGAACATACAGGAATCGCATTTGGTATCCGGTGGGGTTCTGATCGCCGTCAGAAGACATTCAGAATCGTCCACCGAATACATGACACCATTGGACTTGGTCTTGTGATTCGGGCGATACTCACTGACCCTGACCCTGAACCTCGGACCGTTCTCCGTCGGGATAACCGCCAAGAAATAATAGAACCCATCCTTGATGGTGCTACATTCCAACTTCTTCCCTTCCCTGATGGCATCCAGCAAAGCCAACGTATCCTCCGCAGTAAAGTACCCTATGCGCAGATTGTTTTTTCTGTCCTCATAATCCCTACTGTAGACCTGTAGTCTGAATCTGCCGTCCATGTGCCTCACATACGTCAGTCTGAAACCCATACCGCTGTCATTCGACTTATCAATGCAATCCAACATCAAATCCACCTCATCTTCCTCTTGTATCTCACACAATCTCTCAAAAAATCCTTGAACCGCTCCCAATCATCTGGTGATGAGTAGGCAACATAGTTCATCCTCACAGGTCCGTTATCGGACTCGATCACCTTCAGGATCAGACTGCAGGTCTTGTAATCCACCTCGTAGCCGCCATCCGGCGCGTAGAGGAAATCAAATAACCGGTCCTTGTCTTCTTCAGACCACGGTATTTTTGCCGCTATCCTCTCCAGAGCCTCGTTGTACGCCTTGAAATCCTCATCCGTATGACAACTCTCAAGGCTCCTGTAGAAGTCACCGATACCGAAATCATCGGCAATCCTCTGTCTGAGGCAGGCGAACCCGCGATACCCCATGTGGAACTCCCTGCCGTTCCATCCATTGGCATAGATGGAGACGCCCATTCAATAAGCACCTCCGATCAATGCACCTAACATCTCTTTCGCATGGTCGTATTCCTGGCTGTATCTGATGCGTTCCTCTTCAGTCAGAGACTCATTCTCCAGCATCCGGAGGGCATCATCACGTTCGCATTCCCAATAGGAGATCGTCTCCTGTTCGTTCGCGATGATGTCCAGCAGATCATCCGATGGCAATCTTGGCTTGAAGGACGGACAGGGGACACCCTGACCTTCCTCCCACTCAGATTCAGCATCACAGCCATAACCATACAATCCGACACTTGGATCAGAGTCATCGTACAAGTGGATGCAGAACTGACAAGGGTCGCACCTATCCTTATTCATCGGCAGCACCCCCGACCAATTCCACAGTATCCAGGGACACCGATATGTCGATATCCGATACACGTATGGCCCTCAGTTTGTCCCTAGCATCACTTATATCGGATGCGAGAACAACCATAGAACCAGAACCGGAGTAATACCCTCTGTACTTCTGGAGGGGTTTCTCCTCATCCGCATCCATACTCCCTTGATACCTCGAACAGAAGGTATCGTCACTCTTGACGGAACACTCAATGTGCTTCGCCTTACAGTAGACCAGGCCGGTCATCTCCCTGACCGACCTGAAGGCACATGTGTCGCAGATCACAGTGCCGCCTCCTTCGGCTGGGACTGTCTGCACTGCCTTATAGCG
>JAFSYZ010000180.1 GCA_017455785.1 Candidatus Methanomethylophilaceae archaeon | reverse complement strand
GGTCTTTCCGGCCTTCAGCCTCATGTGGTCGATCTTCCTCATGTATTGGTCATTCTCAGAAATGAGGAAGCGTCCACAAACCACCTCTTCCTCGGATTCCAATGCCTGTAAGGACCTTTTCACAACATCCTCGGGCATAGAGAGTGCATAGGATATCTCCTGCAATGTGGCAGGTGCGAAGCAGTCGAGGAATCTCATGACCACGTGGTCGCATGCTTCGTCCTTATCGGTAAAGCCGTCGAGGTACTTCGCGAAGTACCATTTATTGTTGCTGGATATGTCCACCCTTGTCACGAGATACATGGATTCCAGCTTCCTCATGCATCTGAACGTGACGTCCTCGTCCATTCCCAATTCTGAAGAAATATCACTAAGCGCCTTCGCCTCATCGGACATGCATGCCAGGACCTTCTCGTCATCTGGTGTAAGGTCTTTGTTCTTCTTCGTCGCCGTGGCGTAGAACGGTATCTCCTCGGAGGCCATCACATGCGGCTCATCCAGGAATACAGAGCCGATGACACCTTCCTTGAAGAGTTCCCTCACCCAGCCGTCCACCGTCCTCTTGTCGGCATCCGAATAGGCGTACAGATTCCTGCCGCGCTCCCTTATGGCCTGCAAAGGACCGGTACATGAAAGCAGAGGGACGATGTCCTCCTTGCAGGTGATACGACCGATCTTCTCCCTGAAGTATGGGATGACCTGATTCTCATCGAACTCGAACTCCTTGATGGAATCACCCATCGCACGGTACAGGACCTTGCGGTGCAACTCCCTGAGTAGAGCGGAACGGTCCTCCATCAATACTATGTCGGAGAATCCTGAAAGTATGACGGAATGTGCGAACGGGGACGGTGTACCGGTGTACGCTATCGTGTTCAGAGCCATATCGCCGGACTCTATCATCCTCAGTACCAGTTCGGCATTCCTGATGTCCATGTCATCTTCCAGAACTTCCCTGTAGGTCTCCTCGATCACAGGCATGTTCTCCATATCGCCCAACGCATCCAGGAGATAGGATGAACGGGTCTGCTGCCTGTTCACCGATATGGGACGTCCCATATAGTTCCTCAGGATCATGAAACTCCTTGCCGCGGTGTGCCTGAACCTGAGCTTGAATATCTCCGAGTCTTTGATCGCTTTCCTTAAAATGACCTCCAAATCCTTGGAGCTCAGCATACCGGGGACCTTGGCGATGTCAATCTTCCTCGACATCCCTATCATGAAGTTGTCATCGGACATCGTCACGGAGACGTTCACACCTATGACGTTGGATATCCTGTAAGCATAACCTCTCGACAGCGCATCGTTGACCCTCCTTCCGAATGGGAAGTGGAAGATCAGCCTCTGGTTGCCTGAGGGATCTATGTACTCCTCGATCGTCAGTATCTTGTCATCGGGAATACTGCCGGCGACGGCGTTCTGTTCCCTGAAGTACGAGATTATTGATCTGGCACATCCCTCGTCTATGTCAAAGTCCTTACAGAGGGTGTCGATGAGATCGTCGTCGTCATCGTTCAGATGCGACTTCATCTCGCCCCTGAAACGTGCCACATCCATGGACAGGTCGAAGCTCCTCGGGAGCATCTCACCTGCCCATGAGGGCACGGTTGGCTTCCTTCCTGTCGCTTCCTTCACATATGCTGTCATTCCCTTGGAACGGACGAACTCGAAGGAACGTCCTCCCAATACGAAGATATCCCTTGCCGATAACCTCTCGACGAACTTCTCCGACAGCTCACCGACCATGGAACCGTGATTGGTTATAACTCTGTAATTGGCCTCCTCCGGGATGGTACCTAGGTTCATGAAGTAGATCATCCTCGACCCTTTCTTCCTTCCGAAGGTGTTCTCCTCCGGGTCGTACCATATCTTGGAGTAGACGCCTTCGTACTCATCCTTGCTTCCAAGGTAGTTGAGGACGCTCAGGAAGCTCTCCTTCGTCAAATTGCGATAGCAATAGGATCCGCGTATGACTTTGAACGCTTCATCAACGTCCCAACGGGAACCCAGACTCATTCCCACGACGGTCTGTGACAATACATCGAGACAGTTCTCAGGGATACCTACCCTGTCGATATCGCTGCGGTGTGCCGCACGGCACATCACAGCACATTCCACCAGATCGTCAGGGTCGAAGACCAGCAGACGGCCTTTGGCTATCTTGCCGAAGCTGTGTCCCGACCTTCCTATCCTCTGCAGTCCTTTCGCCACCGACTTGGGCGAACCGATCTGGCACACCAGATCCACGGAACCGATATCGATACCCAGTTCCAATGATGTGGATGATACGACGCACTTGATCTCGCCGCGCTTCAATCTCTCCTCGACATCCAGCCTGGCATCCTTACCCAAAGAGCTGTGGTGAACCTCTATGTTGTCCAACCCGCGCTCCTTCAGCTTGTATACGACACTCTCCGCACCAGATCTGGTGTTGGTGAACACCAACGTTGTGTCATGCGTATCCACCAATTCTTTCAAAGTATCGTACATCATCGAATTGACTATCTCCGATGACAGCGTGGTCATGTCCTCCGTCGGACAGATAACCTTCAGGTCCAGGACCTTCTTGGAGTTGGATTCTACCAAAGTGACGTCACGGGCCTCACCGTTCTCGTCACAACCGACCAGATACCCAGCAATGGCCTCCATCGGTGCCATCGT
>JAFSYZ010000033.1 GCA_017455785.1 Candidatus Methanomethylophilaceae archaeon | reverse complement strand
GTTCTCTATCTGCATCTGTCCCCTTACGAACACATATTCAGGGAATATCGCCTCCCTTCCCTCGTACGGGGTGTAACCGGCCCTGCTGTGCAGTCTGTCGGTGTTTATCGTTGAAATGGAAGACATGTCGAATGCCACCAGGTCAGCATCGTATCCGACGGCTATCTTGCCCTTGTTGATTCCGAATCTAGCGGCAGAGTTCTCTGAACCCATCTTCACGATCATCTCCAACGGCAGCATGCTGTGCTTGACCATGCTCATGAACATCGGGATGTTCGTCTCCACAGACGGTATCCCTCCGGGTGCAGAATCGTAATCCTGGCACTTCTCCTGGTAGGTGTGCGGGGCATGGTCGCTGCCGATCATAGTCACCTTGTTGTCCTTGAACGCTTTCACCAGACCGTCCCTGACGGCACGGTTGCGCAACGGTGGGTTGACCTTTGTCTCTGCAGTGGTGCTGTCCTCGGCACAAAGCATAAGATGGTGCATCGTGACCTCGGTCGTGAATCCCAATGAGGATGCCATCTCCAGCGTTTTGGCATCGGTGACATGACAGATGTTCACCTTCATGCCCTTATACGGGGCCAATCTTCTGACAGCATTGTATTCCGCCTCTATCGGACGGTCCTTGAGATGGTCCCAATTGCTGTTCTCCTGATTCCTGAGGATCATAGAATCATCCTCGGCATGGACACTCACCACTCTATCGGTCTGGTATACGGAACGCATGACCCTCAGTATCTCGGCATCATCGTTCATGAGGATGTTCCCGGTGGTGGAACCCATGAAGAGCTTGAAACCGCAGACCATCGGTGCTAAAGAGACCGGATCGCATCCGGAACTCAGGGCGGCGAACAGTCCGTAATCCACGTAAGCCTTGGAGGAGATCTCCGATTTCTTATCTTTTAATCTTCTGACATCGGTGACCGGAGGTACCGTATTCGGCATATCCAGTACGCATGTGTTACCTCCGAACAAGGCGGACATAGTTCCGGACCTGAAGTCCTCCTTCTTTGTCAATCCCGGATCCCTGAAATGCACATGCGGATCCGTGAAACCAGGTAATATCACCTTATTGCCGAGATCGATCCTCTCGTCGCCTCCGCGTACTATGTTACCGACAGTGACGATCTTCCCATCCTCTATACCAACAGCGGTATCCTTAAGTGAACCGTTGATGAAGAATCTGCCCTCGATCACCAGGTCCATGTCATCCCCTCACTATTATGCCGTTGGGTTCGGTCTCGTGGAATATCTCGCCTTCGAATGAGAATATGGCGGCCTCTTTCAGTTTCCATGCGTCTGTAGGCAGACCGGCCTTCAGACACAGCTGTTCCAGGAATTCCTCGGGGCCCCATCCCCATTCCACAGGTACCTGCGGAAGCAGGACGCCCCTTCTCCTTCCGAACTGGATTACCAGGCCATGCCTACCTATCTCGATATTCTGCGGAAGCCCCGCCTTATCCATAGGAGCAGGAGGTGTGAGGATCGTTACCTCTACGGTGCACTCCTCGGCTTCCCTTTTGGTCAGCGGCAGGAATCTCGGGTCATGACATGCCGACTGTGCGGAATAGACCAGTGCATCCTTTAGAGGGAATACAGCATCAGGATAGCCGATACATCCTCTCAGGTCGCCCTCTGGGTATGTGTTTATTGTGACGAACACCCCGCTCTCCCTATCGAATATGGGAGGGAACAACAGTTCCGGCGATGCACCTAACACCTCGGCCTCTATGGCCTTGCGTGCGGCCTTCACCGCGAAGCATCCGTCCTCCAGATCCATCTCAATCCAACTCTATCTTCTTGACCGTCCTTCTAGGACAGTCCTCGTTGTTGGCGCAGTATTCCCTGGATGCGGTCTTCTTGAAATCCGAAGCCTTATCCATGGTCTTCTCGACGAATTCCGGTTTGGGCATAGCATCTACGAGTGCTGATAATCCCATCGCGAACTCCATGCCCATCCTTACGAAGTGCTTCTGCACCTCCTTATCGGTCAATGCACCCACGATCTCCTTCAGACTCTTCTTCAATCCGAGGTCATCATCCTTGTAGGCTTCCTTCTCCTCTTTGATGAAATCCTTGACCTCGCCCATGATGGTCTCGGTCTTCTCCTTCACATCGTCGAAACCGCTCTCGGTCTCCTTCTTGGCGGACTCCATCAGATCCGGAAGTTCTGAGATGATGAATCCTTTCACCCTGTCCTTGTTCGCCTTTAGGAAGGCGATCAGTTCCTCATCTGTCATATCGGTCATCGTTTCACCTTCTGAATTTCAATATGAGTTCATTGGACTTGAACTCTGCTCCGACCATCTCCTCCTTGGCCAGGGTTAACGGTAGGTTGATAATACGTTTCTGACTCCCCACATGTATCATTATGGTGTCATCGGTCATCTGCATGAGTTCGATGTCCTTCTTTTCCACAAAGGGCATCTTTATGCGTATGATATCCAATCCGTCCACGGTCTCGAAGACCATCGGACTCTCCGTAGCGTAAACCTCCGTGGGATCGGAATCCCCATAGATCATGTCGGCCATCAGTTCGAGTTTATCATCGCCCAGCATCTCTGTCGACATCTGGTAGGAGTACATGATCTTCATCGGATCGAACGCATGGTGTATCATCTCCAGATACTTCTCCTGCTCCGCGAGTTTGTTGTTGAAGTACTCCCCTTCTAGATCATCTTTGTAGACACGGTTGCATATCAGACATTCGACGGTCTTGTTGTAAAGACAAAGGTAGGAATAAGCACGCATGGTCTCGTTTATGACCATCTTCTCCGGATTGACGACCAGACGCACCGTAGTCTTCTTAGGATCCTCCAGCACCTTACGTACCTCTATCATCCTGTTCTTGATATCGGTGATGCTTTCCAATACCTCTTGCGTGGGCAGAGGTATGTCGATCACCTTTCCGACGGTGAGTCTGGCGAGACCGATGAGCTTCTTAGCGATGTTGAATAACCTGTCCATGTACCACTCGGATATGTCCGGGAAGCTCAGGAGCCTGAGGGTCTCACCGGTTGGCGCGGTGTCCATTATGACCACATCATACCTGTCGTTCTTATCGAAATCGAGGATGTAGAACAGGGCGATGATCATCTCCATTCCAGGAAAGATCGCCATCTCTTCGGCAGTGAGATCCCCCATCCCCTGGGACATGAAGAAGCTCTTGATGTAGTTCTCGATCTCCGACCACTTCGTCCTCATCTCGTGGATGACATCTATCTCCAACGCATCCAGATTGGGTGAGATGTTGGTGATGTCGTGACCGAGTTTGATATCCAATGAATCGGCCAGCGAGTGTGCAGAATCTGTACTCATCACTATTGTCCTGTATCCCAGTTTTGCGGCACGTTTTGCAGTTGCCGCTGAAATGGATGTCTTACCGACACCTCCCTTACCAGTGTTGATGATGAGCCTCATGGAATGCTGATGGCGGAACGAGGTAAAAGCAGTATCGGAGTGCATGACATTTTTACGTCTCTTATTTTCATCAATTATATATAACGGGAATAAAGTGATAGATACATAACCTGGAAGCCCCTCCCCTAAGGAAGGGTAAAAGGTTT
>JAFSYZ010000179.1 GCA_017455785.1 Candidatus Methanomethylophilaceae archaeon | reverse complement strand
CACGGTACCGCGGCCGCATACGGGGAGATCCTGGTGAAGGATTACGGATTAATCGGTGGGGATGTGGTGGCGATAGCATCAGCTACCTTCGGTCTCGCCATCTCCAGTCTGATAGGGGCGCCCCTCGGCAGGAGGCTGATAGAGAAGAAGGGTCTGAATTCGGAGGAGGGTGACGATATCTTCCCTCTCACCGCGGAGAAGCACATAGACAGCACCCATTTCCTGTGGGCTCTCATACTGATAATGGTCAGCCTCGGACTCGGTACGTTGGTCAATTCCCTCTTCCAGGAGATGAACATCGTTCTGCCGCAATATCTCGGTTCCATGATCGTGGCGGTTGTTGTAAGGAATGTCGCCGATCTGCTCGGATATCAGACACCGGAGAAGGAGATAGACATCCTGGGTTGGTTGTGCTTATGCTTGTTCCTATCCATGGCACTGATGTCCATGAAACTGTGGCAGTTGGAGGATCTGGCACTCACGATGATCGTCACATTGCTGATACAGACCCTGGCCCTCGCCGTGTTCGCGTACATACTGGTGTTCAGGGTCACCGGAAAGAACTACGAATCCGCCATGCTGTCATCAGGTGTGATGGGATTCGGCATGGGCGCCATACCCAATGCCGTGGCGAACCTGCAGGTACTTATGGACAGGTTCGGACCTTCACACATGGCTTACTTCATAGTGCCGGTGGTGGGTGGTGTGTTCCTGGACCTGATAAATGTCGGGATCCTGGCGGTTCTTTTCAATGTATTGTGATAATTACTTGGAGTCATCACGGACGTTGAAGGTGACGACGTTCCCGGTGGTGATCATGACGCTCTCCTGATGGAACATGACGCACAGGTCCTTGGCGATGCTGTACACCGTTCTCTTCGGCGCGCCTACGAGTGTTATCAAGAGTGTGTTCTCCTCCACCCAGGTGCCGTCGTCGTGGAAGTATCCTCCCTCCAACATCTGCAGTGAGTACGGGACACGGTACTTCACGCAGATGTCTTTGAGCGCCATCTTGTATATATCCGTCTCGAAGAACTGTTTATGATAGTCCTTGTCATGGAGACCTACGTAAATCCTGCATTCTAGCATGGGCATGCCCTCTATGGATACTCGGAATTGAATCAGTCTTTGTTATGTCTGTGACTGTACGGCCCCGTTGATATCTGTTACAGGCCTTCAGTCATTCCTCATGTATCTGGAGTTCCTGTTGTTGCCTATCTTTTTTATCCTGCCGTCCATCAGCATCCTATGCAGGCAGGCCTCCACTGTGGTCTGACTCACGTCCGGTATTATCGACATTATCTCCTTCTTCGAGATCGGGACCAGACTGTTGAGTACGACGGCCTCTATACGGTTGCTCTTAGTGGCATTCTTCCCCTGTACTGTAGCGAAACACCTGTCCAGGCCGCGATAGCACATCAGAAGGACGTCCGTATAGTAGTCGATGAACGGTATGTAATCATTATTTTCGATATGCCAGCCATCCGATGACAGTGCCAGTGCTTTGTAATATTGGTCCTTGGTCAGATCGATCCTCTCTTCGAATGACATGTATCTTCCAACATCATATCCGGATTGATAGAGGAGCATCAATGTGAGCAGGCGGGACATCCTTCCGTTCCCATCATTGAAAGGATGGATGGATAGGAAATCTAATATGAAACATGGTATCAGAAGCAGTGGGTTCACACCATTCTGTCTGGCAACGATGTACGCCAATACCATCTGTTCCATGGTGCCCGGTGTATCTTCTGCCGATAACGGTCTGAAATGGACACGTCTGTTGCCATACCTGTCTATCTTCACTATCACATTGTCCGAGTTCTTGTAGGTGCCTCCTGGTGTGTTCGTATGTGACATCAGTATCCTATGCAGTTCTAAGATAGTGTTCTCGTCGAGTTTCATTTCACGATAGCCGTTGTGTATCATCGATAGAGCATCCCTGTATCCTGCGATCTCCTCTTCATCGTGACCGATCGGTTCGACTATGCGGTCCATCAAACTTTCCAACCTGTTGTCGGAGGTACGTATTCCCTCTATCGCATTGGAACCTTTGACGGATAGGAGTTTTGCACTGCTTTCCAGTTTCGAGAACACATTGGGACGGTCCGCCATGCGCATTGACGTCATTTCCTTCAATGATGCGATCCACATAGTCTTATCAATGAAGGATGAAGGGACGTTCATTTCCTTTAGGAACAAATAGTCGAATCTGCGCATACCTGACTATTTTATTGCATATATTTAATGATTTTATATGCAATTAATTTGCACATTAGGTAATTTTATTGCATATAATTTAGTAAAATATATGCAATAATTTTCAATTCAATATGATGAAATCACATCTGCATGATGGGTGACCGTCGAACTGCTGGCAGTTCCTTTATATCGTTCATAACGCATTGATTCATACGTGAGCGAGACAGCGAAGACCCCGAAGAACAGGATCGTCACCCTGGATCTGATGAAAGGGATAGCCATAGTCGGTGTGGTGGTCCTGCATTTGGCAGTGCTGCAGATGCACTCAGGTGCCATGGACGATGGTTCGAACTTCTCCTTCTCAGTGAAGGCCATACCGTACTCCGTCTTCTGTACGTTCATAATAATCTCGGGGTACTTCCACGTCCGTGGGAGGGGATTCCTGGAGAATATCAAGAAAAGGATCCTCAGGTTCCTGATCTACTTCGTCATCGCCGTTTTCCTGTTGAATTCCGCGATGTATCTGATATTGTTGCTGCAAGGATACGATCTGGATCCGTCATCCCTGTGGGACGTCATCTGGAAGACGCTCGTCGGTAAGGGAGCTTTCAGCAACCTTCAGGATGCCGCCGTCTACGGAGGCGCGATCCTTGCGCCGTTCGAGGTCACTCATGCGCTGTACTTCTTCCAGTTGTTGATCGTCGGCTTCGTGATATTCTATGCCGTCGCCGACAGGGTACTGGATGACAACAGGAAACTGTTCGCTGCGATCTTCATACTGATAACCATCACCGTACTGTACATCCAATTCGTCGGCATACTGCTGCCGTTCTACGCCCACCTGGGCCCTCTGGCCGCAGCCTTCCTGCTGATCGGTGCGTATATGAAGAAGATCGACTTCTACGGCAGGCTGGAGAACGCTGCCAAGGACAAGAAGTACTGGCTGATATTCGCGGCATCGATAATCGTTCTTCTTACGATGTGCTTCCTGACACCGAAGGACCCGTCATTATTGAACTGTAACGTGGGACCGTTCGGAGGGTTCTCGTTCTACACCTTCGTCATACTGACGATAGCGGGATGCGTGGCGTTCTCCTACATCATGTCATGGTTCAAGGACCTAAGGGTGATGAAGGGCACGTTCGGCAAGGCCGGTGAGTGCACCATAGAGATATTCGTCTTCCACATGTTCGTCGCCAAGTGTCTTGCATGTCCGTTCGTGACGTTCGACACGGAGGTATGGTTCCATCTGAGTTTCGTTCAGGGTTTCATCCTGGCGATAGTCACATGTGCGGTCATCGTTGTCTTGAAGGAACTGTACCTTAGATACATACGGACATCGGGATGACATCTCGAGGAATCCATTTGGGTGCTTTTCTTTTTCGTAAGCCAGCACCAATTAATTACACCTTTTGACATGTTTCTGAGCCAATTAATTGCACATTTTGTGTACTCACAGTAGTGTACCCGTGGACGTTGTCATGATTTACTGGATCGTCCGTTCAACAGTTCGCCTTTATCGAAAAGTAGTGCGTCGTTATGGTTCATGTCTTTATTGTACCCTGACACGGAGAATAGGCAGTATTGGATTTGATAGTCCCTTAGCTCCTTCACGGACAAGGCAACATCATTAAGTTACCGAGTCATACGGGTGTCGTATGGAGAAGAGACAGCTGTACGCAGCGATAGCCGTGGTCGTCGGCGCCTCATTGCTCGGATTCCTCGGAGTGTGCAGCCGTTATTTCATGGACGACTGCGGCCTGAGGTCTCTGGATGTGGTACTGATACGTCTGTCCGTGGTGGTAACCGTCCTTCTTCTCATACTCGCCATATTCACACGCAGT
>JAFSYZ010000178.1 GCA_017455785.1 Candidatus Methanomethylophilaceae archaeon | reverse complement strand
GCGACCCTTTTTCCGATTGTTCCGTATCCGTTGATTCCGACCTTTACCTTCATGGCAAGCACCTAGCCCGTGTATGGATTAAAGGATATTATTATTGTCGGATGCGACCGCTATCATTGACGCTAGTCATCGGTTCCGAAATCCTCCTTACTGGCCTCGTGTTAACAGCTTACGATGCGATAATAGTACTGAGAATCAACATTACGTTGTAGCGTATGTACCGACCAAATATCCTCCGTAGCCTCCTTCTCATACCATTCGCATGCACGGTCATCACACACTCTAAAAAGGATAGGATAATGGCTCCACGACAGTAGTAAAAAAAGATTTCGCACACAGTGTGTACAAAAAGTCTGGGTATATTTTGTGGAAACTCACATAGTAGTACAGATTGCGAATTGTGAAACCACTTACATAGTTCCTTAGGTTGCTGATAGATTGACAATCAGGCCCTTTCCGTAATTCTCACAGTTTCCATTAAAGAGGACTTCGCCTGTCGGCTTTATGTTGATATATTCTTAGGATAATCATGGCCCAGTGTTGTCCCATGAAGATCTATAACGATGCAGATGCGGACCTGGACCTGCTGAAGGGAAAGAGGATATCGATCTTAGGATACGGCTCACAAGGAAGGGCACAGGCATTATGCTTCCGTGACTCCGGCCTGGATGTCATCATTGGCGTAAGAGAAGGGAAATCCTTCGAAAAGGCGAAGGCTGACGGAATGGAGGTCATGTCCGTCGTGGACGCCGTGAAGGATGCCGACATCATCATGATGCTGCTGCCTGATGAGGCGCAGGCGGACATCTATGCCAGGGAGATCGCTCCGAACATGAAGAAAGGATGCGTCCTCGAATTCGCCCACGGCTTCGCTATAACATACGATCTCATCCATCCGCCCAATGATTCGGATGTCATCATGATGGCCCCGAAGGGCCCCGGACCGATGATCAGAAGGGTCTACGAATCCGGTTACGGTGTCCCTGCATTGATCTGCATCCATCAGGACGTTTCTAGTAAAGCCAAGGATCTGGCACTTGCATTGGCCAAGGCCATGAACTGCACCAAGCCAGGTGTCTTCGAAGCAACATTCCCTCAGGAGACCATGACCGACCTGTTCGGTGAACAGGCCGTCCTGTGCGGCGGATACACAGCGATGATCAAGATGGCCTTCGAGACGTTGGTGAAGAGAGGATTCCCTCCGGAGATGGCCTACTTCGAAGTGTTGCATGAGACCAAACTGGTAACGGATCTCGTCGTGGAGAAGGGTATCGAAGGTATGTGGAAGAACGTCTCCAATACCGCTGAGTACGGCGGTCTGACGAGAAGGGACCGTGTGATCACCGAGGAATCCAGAAAAGGTATGGAATCCATCCTCGATGATATCCAATCCGGTAAATTCGCCAAGGAATGGGTCGAGGAGTACCATAACAACCTGAAGAACATGAAGGCGATGCAGGATGCCGACGGTCAGGAAGAGATAGAGAAGGTCGGCGGCTGGGTCAGGGAGACCTTCTTCGGCAGGAGGGAATGAGATGCTCAACATATCGATAAGGACGCGCAACGCGGATATCCAAGCGGAACTCGATGATTCCGACATATCCAACGCGATATGGTTCGCTCTCCCGTTCAGGAACACCATCAACATGCTCGGGGACGAGATCTACTTCGAGTTCCCGTTGAACGATGTGGAGATGAAGGGAGAACAGGTCACCGTACTCGATGTTGGAGATATAGCCTACTGGCCCAAGGTCGGTGCATTATGCCTGTTCTTCGGTCCGACACCGCTGAGCGGTGAGGACGGAAGACCCGTCTCAAGATACCCAGTCATCAAGATAGGTAAGATGAAGGGTGACTGCTCCGTACTGGAAGAAGCAGGCGATAGACAGAGGATATTCATCGAGAGATCGTGAAAGAGTGGTCGAAGGAGGTCAGCCTCTCGCAGCCGTCCTTCGTCACCAATATTGTGTCCTCTATCCTTACACCGCCGACACCTGGCACATATATTCCCGGTTCAGCGGAGATGATGTTCCCTTCCTTGAGGACATGCTTCGATCTCGGCGATACATGGATCTCCTGATGCACGTCCATGCCGATACCGTGACCGAATGAATGGATGAACCTTCCCTTGAATTCCGTTGAATCGATGACCTCCCTCGCCGCTGCATCCACTGCCTCGGCGTTCACACCGGGCCTGATGGTATCAATACCGGCCTGCTGTGCCTTGAGTACGATTTCATATACTCTGCGCATGGTGTCCCCGGGATTGTCCAGGAATATCGTCCTGGTCAGATCCGCACAGTACCTGTCATATTTCGCACCGAAGTCGAACAGCGCCGTGTCCCCTTTCTTCAATCTGTAGTCGCATGGCATATGGTGCGGTTCCGCGGAGTACTTCCCAAAGGCAGCGATGGTATCGAACGCATTGCCCGTCCCTCCGTATCTCCTCATACGGATGTCCATCTCCGATGCGACCTCCTTCTCCGAGACGCCTTCGGATATCATCGACGGTAACTCGTTCGCGACCTTGGAGGTTATCTCACATGCCTTGCGTATGCATGCGACCTCCTTCCCATCCTTCACGTTCACAGTTTCGGATACGATGCCTGAGGCATCCTCGAACTCCAGGTCCTCACGTACCTTCCTCAGCATCCTTATCGCTGAATAGGGGATGGAACCTGAGTTGACACCGACTTTCTTGCAATCCTTCAACAATTCAGTGAGGATGTCCTTGTACTCCTGCCCGGTCTTGTACACATGCAGTTCGCCCGTTCCGGACCTGGCGATCTCCTCCTCCAGCTGACTCACGATCACATCAAGCGTACCATCCTTGTGCACCATGGCTATGGAACCCTCGAATGAACCGGACATCTGCTCGGTGAGATACCAGAAAGTGGAATCCAGGAACGGCTCGGTACCATTGGCTATTATGACAGCATCGAGGTCGCCCATGAGGGACGACAGTCTACCTGAACGGCTCATATTCCTGCCCACTCGTTCCTGATGATCCTTTCGAGAGCGGAAATCGTCGAAAGTGATGACAGATATGAGTTGTACGGGGATTCCGGCGAATACACGTTGGATGTTGTACATTCGGACTTACCGAATTTTCCTTCAACGATCAGGTCGAACCTGTTGGTCTTCGCTTCCGGATCGAGCACGATGGTTACCTTGGTCTTGTCGAAACCGATACCCTGAAGACTCACGGTTGCTGCGATGTTGATGTTCTTCGGGAACTTCTTGACCGCTTCCCTGGCGGAACCGCTGAACAGGACCTTCCTCTCCTTGATGTTGCTCACATCGATGTCCACGAATGATGCGTCACCTGCTGTGAGGACCATCTCGACTGTATCCAATTCATCGCTCGCTGCCGCCCTCAGTCCGTCCATTCCGAACATCGGACCGGATGGGATGTAGATGCGTGCGTCACAGTTCTTCGCCTTATCGAAAACGGTGGCCCTGAAGTCATCCTCCACAAGTGCACCGACGGATGTCAGCATGATGTCGACACCGCGTGAGGATGTCTTCAAAAGTACATCCTTGGCCGCTTCCTGTGTGGCCGCCTCCACCACAAGGTCGCAGTGATACAGTTCGTCCTCGACGGATTCGACCACTATCGCCTTGTTGAGCTGGGTCGCTAGCTTCTCCGCCTTCTCCTTCTTGATGTCGATGAGGTAGATCCTCTTGACCTCTTCCATACGGTCAGCGGCCATGGCCAGCGTCCTGCCTATGGAGCCGCAACCCACTATAGTAATGCGCATGGCCTGACGAATCCAAATGATAGTAGTTAAACCCCACCTTCAGAAACGTGTTCAACATACGAT
>JAFSYZ010000032.1 GCA_017455785.1 Candidatus Methanomethylophilaceae archaeon | reverse complement strand
TTGGAGACGGATGACAGTTCACCTTTCGGAAGGATGTATGAGATGTTCATCGAATGCGATGAGGAAAGGATCACTTCACTGAATGACGGGAAGGCCTCGATAACCACATCATACGATTCTGGTAACCGTGGCATGGATGCATTGGTGAAATCCATATCCACCAACGGAAGGACATCCGTGTGCGATTCCGAATTCGATTATGATTCATCCACACTCAGATTCGATACGTCGGGGTGCTACATGTACTCGGTGGAGCCCTACGACGGGAGCACAGGTAATAACAGCGAGAACGAATCCAACGGAACAGGGATGATCCTGGCCTTGCCGATTGCCATAATCGTCGCCATGATACTTCTGCCGTTGGTACTCAAATGGAGGGGAAAGATATGAGACACATCAGAACTGCGACGATGATGGTGATAGTTGTCATCATCCTGATTCCTGTAGCATTTTCAGCGACACAGGCAGAATACATCAGCCAGAACAACACCATCACGTTGGGAGGGGCCTGCCCTACCGTATCATACACAAGCAACAACGCATCGATAATCGGCAAATGGGTGTTCATACACAACACCAAGACATGGAGTGCCAATATGGGATTGCACGATCTCGAACAGACCAGCAGCACCAGCAAACATTCGGTCATCACGTACACCAGCCCATACAGCAATTCGAACTACATCGATGCGGGCATAGTGTTCACCATGACGCCGGCGAATGCTTCCGTCAACTGTACCATATCGGTGAACGGCATACCCAATAACAGTACCGCCACACTGAGCTTCGACAAGAACGGTGTGGCCAGATACACCGGGTTCTCGGGTATCCCGCTGACCAATCATCAGGTAGATATCAACATCATACTGAAGATAAGGTACACGACCACGGTGACAGTAGCTGAACAGCCGAAACTGTCCTTCGTATTCACGATGTATGATCAGAGTACATCGGCAGATTTCGTCTGGAATCCCACGGCGATTTGAGACCAGTGCTTATATCGTCAGAATCCCTTGACGCATTCAGATGATGATTGTCGCCTTCGACTCTGAATGCTCAAGGGATTTCGGGATGCACTGCGAGATGTGCATGTTCGGATATGTCGTCGCGGACAGCGACTTCAAGATAGAGACATCCAAGCAGATCTATATCCATGCCAGTAAACCCACGGGCAGGTCGAAGAAGTTCATGCGTAGCGATATGGAGAAGGTGAAGAACGCCCCTCCTTACAAGAAGGTACGCCCACAGATCGCGAGTGTTTTCGATCATGACAATGCGATATACATATCGCACTCCCCGGAGACCACCTTCCGTTATCTATGCTGCATGGACAGACACATCAATGCCAAACCCATATCATGCAAAGCGTATGACCTTTTCTCGATAGTAAGGAACTATGCCGACATCTCATCCTATGGTTTATCCGACATAGCCAGAACATTCAACATCCCTTTCAGGGGAAAGGAATCCAATGTCGATGCGAAGACCTGTATCAAGATCCTTGATTATCTATGCAAGGAGGAGAAGACCGACATCATGGGCCTCTTGGCGATCTGCGGGAAAGGGGCGGAAGTGGAATCCGAGGTGATCTATCACAACACGCTGCTGAAGATCAAGCGGGAACGCCTTTTCTCCATGTACGATAGGAAGAAGGGGAAAGGTAAGTTCGACGGCTTAGTATTCTCGATGGCGGAGTCGTTCGAGGACAACCGCATCAGTTCCGGATTCCGTATCGCCGAATACATAACCTCCAACGGTGGGACGATAACCAGAAAGGCATCGGAATCACAGGTGTTCATCTGGGACGGCAACGTGGATTCCAAGAGATTGGAATCCGTCAACATGATGCCCGAAGGCTCGGTTAGAATCATCGAATCACCTGAGCTGTACTCGATGAATGATAAAGAGCCAGATGTGGAAAAAGATACCTCCTCTAAGAAGGACCTCAGAGGTCAGACCGTCCTAGACGACTATCGTGATTGAAATGGCCGAGAAGGACTACACCACCATTAAGGAAAGGCGAGCATGCGAGACCGTCATAAAAGGTTCGAGATTCATCGGTGTCGCTATCCCGGTCCCTGATGAAGATGGTCTGAGATCCTCCTTGACAGACATCATCAAAGAATTCCCGGAGGCCACCCACTACTGTTATGGCGCGATATACGGTGGGAGCAACTATGTCGAGAGGAGCAGTGACAACGGGGAACCGTCCGGTACAGCTGGGAGGCCCATCCTCAACGTGATCAGACAGATGGGGCTTACCGATGTAGTCGTTATCGTTATCAGATACTTCGGTGGGACACTTTTAGGGACTGGGGGCCTGACCCATGCCTATTCATCATCGGCATCCTCCGTCCTGTCCATGTGCGAAAAAATGGAGAAAAGGATGTGCGGGATCGTTTCCGTCAGCATCCTATATCAGGATTACGACCGCTTCAACAAGTATCTACTCCCCTTGTTCTACTCGAAACCAGATGTATCCTTCGATTCGAACGTGAACATCAAGGGTCCGGTACCCAAAGATGATGTGGAAAGATTCAACGAGATGCTGACAGAAACGTTCGGTGGGAAGTACAAGTCGAAAACAGAAGGATGTGCATATCGCTGATCCATCTGGACACATCGACAATCGTAATCGGTTACTATTTCTACTCCCAGGCCATAACATAAATGGTGACCCAAATGGCCTCCGATGTATATTTCACAGACTTCCGCAACGAACTAGGGCATTCCATGCTTGACAAGATGATCAACCTTGCAAAGAAAGCAGGTATCGACAAG
>JAFSYZ010000031.1 GCA_017455785.1 Candidatus Methanomethylophilaceae archaeon | reverse complement strand
GTAGGACCGCCGATCAGCACAGACCCTTCAAGGTCGAGGCCGGAGTCCTGAACAACGCGGACGGTTCGGCATACGTAGAGATTGGTAAGAACAAGGTATTGGCGGCCGTTTACGGACCCAGGGAATGCCATCCCAGGCACCTGCAGAACCCGAACAAGGCCATCATCCAGTGCAAGTACAACATGCAGGCATTCTCGGTCAGCGACCGTAAAAGGCCCGGACCGGACAGAAGGTCCATCGAGATCTCCAAGATCACGGCAGAGGCATTGGAGAATGTTGTTCTCACAGAGCTCTACCCCCGTGCATCCATCGATGTGTACATCGAGATCCTCCAGGCCAACGCAGGAACGAGGTGCGCAGGTCTGACCGCGGCCGCAGTAGCACTCGCAGATGCGGGAATCCCCATGAGGGACATCGTACCCGCATGCGCAGCAGGTAAGGCGGACGGAAAGGTCCTCCTCGACCTCAACAAAGAGGAAGACAACTTCGGTGAGGCGGATGTGCCCATCGCGATCGTCCCCTCTACCGATGAGATCGTCCTCCTTCAAATGGACGGTAACATGACCAGGGAGGAGTTCGACAAGGCCATCTCCATGGCCGTGGGCGCATGCCACGAACTCTACGAACTGCAGAAGGACGCACTGAAGAGACGCTACAGCACAAAGAAGGCGGAGGTTGATTCCGATGAGTGATATCGTCATCTCGGAGATCAAGCGCGACCACATAGTCAAGCTGCTCAAGGACGGAAAGAGAGAGGACGGACGCGGTGTCCAGGACTACAGGGACATCTCCTTCGTCACCAACTGCATAGAGTCCGCGGACGGATCCGCAAGGGTCAAGCTCGGTAAGACCGAGGTCATCGCGGGAGTCAAGATCATACCCGGAACACCGTTCCCGGACACCCCCAAGGAGGGTGTGCTGACAACAGGAATGGAGTTCCTCCCCATGGCGCACGCATCGTTCGAGAGCGGACCTCCCGGAGAGGATGCCATCGAGCTCGCACGTGTCGTGGACCGCGGAATCCGTGAGTCCAAGATGGTCGATGTGGAAGCTTTGTGCGTAGAAGAGGGTGTGAAGGTCTGGATGTGCTTCATAGACATGTACGCACTGGACTACGACGGTAACCTGTTCGATGCAGCGAACCTCGCAGCGGTGCTCGCACTGAAGACGGCGATCGTTCCCTACGAGCAGTACGAGCTAGGTGAGAACAAACCCCTCCCAGTCACATGCACGCCCATATCCATCACGGCGGCCAAGATAGATAACACTTTAATACTAGACCCTAATTTCGACGAAGAACACATCTCTACTGCTCGTCTGACCGTTACCACGGATGACAACGGTAACTTCAGGGCGATGCAGAAGGGCGGAAAGGGCTCAATCACACTCGATGAGCTCAGTCAGTGCCTGGATGCGGCAGTCGCGAAGGGTAAAGAGATCAGAAAGATCATTGGGTGATAAAGATGTCAAAGAGAACAGAGAAGGCAGGAACATCCGGAAGATTCGGAGCAAGGTACGGTGTCGTCGTCCGTAACAGGGTGAAGAACATCGAGGCCAAGCAGAAGATGAGCCATGAGTGCCCCGTCTGCCACCACGAATCGGTCAAGAGGGTAAGTTCAGGTATCTGGGCATGCAGGCACTGCAGCGCAAAGTTCGCAGCAGGAGCATACTCACCGGACACCAAGAAGACCGTATTCAAGGACTGAATCGATAACTCGAGGTGATTCGATTGTACAGATGCGGAAAATGCAACGAACCAATCAGGAACGTCAACGCGTTGGGACTGCAGTGTGAGAAGTGCGGATCCAAGATCTTCTACAAGGAGAGGCCCAACGTCAAGAAGGTCCTGAAGTCCGACTGAGTACGATCATGTTGAGCGCGAAGCTGACGATAGTGTCCGAAGATGCGGACACTATCGCCCGTTCCCTCAAACCCGAATCGGAAAGGGACATCTCCCGTACGCACGTGGAGGTATCCTGCTCCGACGGGAAGGCCGTCGTGGACATAGAGTCCGCGGACACAACGGCGATGAGGGCAGCGCTCAATTCGTATCTCGGATGTATAAGGATCACAGAGGATATCGGAAGGATAACCAGGTGAGAGGATGAACAGTATCAGCCCCCAATTACAGAACCAGATCACACAGTTCCAGCAGGTCCAGCAGCAGCTCCAGACCGTCTCCACACAGAAACTGCAGATGGAGGCGCAGATCAAGGAGTTCGACAGGACCATCGAAGAGCTCGAGAAGTCCACCGGCGATGTGTACAAGAACGTAGGCTCACTCATGATCAAGGTGTCCGATAAGGATGCCGTCAAGGCTGAGCTCGAGGAAGGCAAGGAGACGTACGAGGTACGTGTCAAATCCCTGGAACGCCAGGAGGCCTCCCTCCGCGAGAGGTTCGAGACACTGCAGGAGACCATCAACAAAGCGATGGGACAGCAGTCCAACTAAACACTTTCCCAACCCCACCCTTTTATATCGACTTCCAACTGGAACATCCACACGAATCCTGGTTAATTGCTATATAGTTAAAACACGAAATATCCCCTATGAATGCCAGGGTGGGAAAGGTCATGGTGTCCGTTGCCATAGCCTTCATGTTCATCATACCTCTGATCGTCCTTTCTGACGAAGGAACAGAGGCGGACAGCGTCGATTACTCCAGGTGGTACTACAACCAGTTAGATGACGACGCAAAGGTCATCTACAACGGTTTCGAAGGATTGAAATCTGGTACATCCGACCAATGCAGTGTCAAAGGGGAGAATATGTACCCCGAGTACGCGGACAAGAAGATATCGGACATATCATCGGACGGTAAGATCACCGTTCAGAGTACCACCCTATTGAAGGCTTTGAACGCGGTGAAGATGGATGACCCCGAACTTTATTGGACGAATCTCCACGTCAACATGAGCATCAAGGGCACTTACATCATGGGTGCCGATGTTACATTGACGGTCGAGGAGATCGAAGACATCCCGCACAATATCACCGGTGACGTGAACATACAGGCCGTCATCGATGCTGCGATCGCATCCGATGACCTCATTATAGATTCAGATATGAGCACCACCGCCAAGGCGAAGAGCATCCACGACTACATCATCAACAAACTGGAGTATGCGAGCGATGCCCTGGAGAAGGAGAAATCCACCGGCATTGTCAATGATTCCATACGTTCCACATACACGGCATTCATGGATGATGAAGTGGTCTGCGAAGGATACGCGAAGGCCTTCAAATATCTCTGCGACAAGTACGACATCCCATGTATCACCATAGTCGGCGAGGCCAACAACGGTAAGGCCACCGAGGGACACATGTGGAACCTCATGCTTGGAGAGGACAATTACTGGTATACGGTGGACTGCACTTGGGATGACCCCGTCAACGGAAAGGAAAGGAGCTCGTACTTCCTGGTCGGTCAGAACACCATCGTGGATTCGATGACCATATCCAAATCACACAACACCAGCACGACCACCGTCACATACGGTTTCTCGCTCCCGTCACCTATGGCCAACTCAGCATACGACGACGATGCGATTCATGTACAGCTGTCATTCGAATCCAATGGAGGCTCGGAAGTCCCCGTACAGAACGTGAAACTCGGGGAGGCGGGAGTACGTCCTGAAAATCCCACTTACGCTGGACATGCATTCTACAACTGGTACGCCGATCCGGAATGCAAGGTACCATGGAACTGGAACACCAAACTCCTATTGGATACCACCGTATACGCTAAGTGGACAGAACTACCAACGTATTCAATCACATTCATGGCGAACGGAGGCAGCGGTGCTCCCGATTCCATAGTTGTTTACGAAGGCGAACAGGCCACCATACCTGATGTCACACCAACGTGGAACAAGCACAAGTTCTTGGGATGGAACACGATGGCTGATGGTTCCGGAACAGCATACAGGGCGAACGAGAAGATCACTCTGACATCCGATATCATACTCTATGCGATCTGGGAGGAGCAGAAATCTGCCGATGATTGGATCTCAGAACTGATCAAGGCGATAAACATCGACGGCATCATACAGGACCTCAAGAACGCATGGGAGGATTTCAAGACCAAATCGGAAGAATTCCTCGGTGAACCATGGATCGGAGGGATCCCCAACCTGTACTTCGTCATAAGCGGTGCGGTATTGTTCTTCATAATCGCTGTAGCAGCGACCAGGAAGACATGATGGCCAGGAGGGAGCAATCCCTCCCTAAATTATACAATGATCGAAAGAACACATTCTGACGAAGGATTGTATCTACAAAATCAATATATTGAACACTAGTGCGTATTTACGCACTACAATTCAAAATACTTATAAACTTTATATACATACTACTAATCGATATGGAGTCTAAAAGAGAAAATTATGTGGAAAGACTGCTATCGCACAGATGGAACGGTCTTGTAAAAGTCATCACCGGCATCAGAAGATGCGGCAAGTCCTATCTGCTCTTCAAACTCTTCAAGGACCGTCTTCTATCGGAAGGTATAGATCCGAGTGATATCATCGAGATCAAACTCGAAGAGATAGATTCGATATCCCTCAGGAACCCCATTTCATTGCATGATTATATCAAATCGCGTACAGCTGACAAGAGAAAACGGTACGTGTTCATTGACGAGATACAGATGGTACCGAACATACGGAATCCATATGTCGATGGAGGAGACGACATTACATTCTACGAGACATTGAACAGTCTCCTCAACACAGGGTATTTGGACATATACATCACCGGAAGCAATTCCCGTATGCTGAGCTCCGACATACTGACCCAATTCCGTGACCGTGGAGATGAGTTCCGTATCCATCCCCTGTCTTTCTCGGAATACTTCTCAGCAGTCGGAGGGGACAGGAATCTGGCATATACGGATTATCTAACATTCGGAGGGATGCCTCGTCTGCTGACTATCGATTCTGACAGAGAGAAGGCGGAATACCTGAAAGGGTTGTTCACTGAGACCTATCTCAAGGACATAAAGGAAAGACACAGGATAGACCATCCAGAGGTCCTCGAAGGGATCATCGATTTCATCAGTTCCAACATCGGTTCATTGACCAATCCAAAACAGATCGCATCACACTTCAAAGAGGTGAGCGAAGGGACCGTCAGGACCTATATCGATTATCTGAAAGATGCGTTCCTCTTCACCGAGGCACAGCGTTTCGATGTCAAAGGTAAGAAGTACTTCTCATACCCGAACAAATACTACTGTGAGGATCTGGGACTGCGCAATGCCCGTCTGAATTTCAGACAGCAGGAAAAGACCCATATGATGGAGAATGCCATCTACAATGAATTACGCATACGCGGTTATTCAGTGGATGTAGGAGTGGTGACGATCAACACAAAAGATTCGGAAGGCAGATCGGTCCGCATCCCTAAAGAGATAGATTTCGTCGCCAACAGATATGAAGAGAAGGTGTACATACAATCCGCCTTCTCGATTTCAGATGAAGAGAAACTACATTCCGAGACCGATCAATTCAGATACACAGGGGATTCCTTCAGGAAGATCGTTGTACGCGAAGATGTCGGCAAAAGATGGTTCGACGAGAATGGTGTCCTACACATCAACGTAGTGGATTTCATGCTTGACAAAAATTTAATTTGAATTGTTATGCGTATTTACGCACTACAATTCAATATAGAGAAGGATGTACCGACAGTGTATCCAACTCTGCCGACATCATCCGGGAGGATCTCACTCCGAGATCGATCTCGCCTTCTCGGCTATCCTGCAGCCAAGGTCATAAGCATTCTTCAGATCGATCTCGAAATGGGAATCGCGATATGCTCTCTTGTCCTCCTCTTTGAACAGGTTCGCATCATATTTCGAGTAGTCCCTAAACTGATATGTGTTGCATATGAACAGAGTTTCGGAATAACCCATCACCGTATTCATATTGGACGGGGTTATCGCAAGGTGCTTGTCATATCCCCATGTCTCCAATCCTTCCTCGGGAACGTTCATCGTATATATCATACCGCATGGAATGACCTTGTCCCTACATACCCTGGGCTTCCCATTCTCATAGAAATATGAATAGATCGGGAAAAGCCACCTTTCTACGAACGACCTCACCTGACCAGTCGGTTCGGAGAAATATATAGGCGAACCGAGGATCACAGCATCCGCTTCCCTCAGCTTCTCCAGCACCGGACGCAGTTCGTCCTTCATTGCGCATACACCGTTGGTCTTGGCATTCTTCAGTTTACACGCGAAACAGCTTGTGCATCCTCTGTAAGTGTAATCGTAGAGGTCTATCCTCTCGACCTCGAATCCCTTGGCCTTCAGTCCTTCCCCTGCCTTCTCTATTGCCTGTGCGGTGTTCCAGTTCTTACGGGGACTTCCGTTGATGACGAACGCTTTCATAGAATAACAATAGGATTGGATTATAAAAATCGACCGCCCCCAATTGTATTATATCATCACCACATCACTCCAGACGATGTACGAAGAGGTCGCGGAAAAGCTCAAAGGCAAAAGGAAGGTCATACTCGTCCACGGCAACGCCGATATGGATGCTGTAGGCAGTGCATACGCGATCTCACGCTGTTTCCCAAGTGCTGACATCTACGCACCGAACGGAGTGGACCGTGTGTCCAAGGTGGTATCCGACAAATTAGGAATGGACATCCTCCTCGAATGCGATCCATCGACTTATGATATGGCGGTCGTTGTCGACACATCGTCACCCGAACAGTTCGGCATGGAGGTGAACCTTCCTGCCGATACCTTGGTCATAGATCATCACATCCCTACGGGCAAATGGGAATGCGAGTTGATCTGCGATACGGAAAAAGTGGCATGCACACAGGTCGTACTTGACATCATAAGAGAGAACCGCATCGACATCGACAAGGACATCGCCCTCGCACTGCTCGGCGGGATGCTGACAGACAGCGGACACTTCCAATATGCTGATGCAACATTACTGAGGGACTTCGCATACCTGATGGAGACCACCGGTGTCAACATGGATGAGGCGATGACGCTGACACACACGGATATAAGCATGTCAGAACGCGTCTCCGTCATGAAATGCATAGAGAGATCCAAGTTCGACCGTGTCGGGGACATGATCGTCGCCACATCTTATAGTGGGAGTTATGAAGCGGCAGGATGCAGGGCGTTGTTACAGGCCGGTGCGGACGTCGTATTTGTGGCATCGCAGAGGGATGAGAACTTCCGTCTCAGTGCAAGAGCGACTCAGCCAGCTGTACGCAGAGGGATCAACCTGGCAGAGATGGTCAAGGACATCGGTCAGGAGACCGTTACCGACGGCGGAGGACATGATGGTGCTGCTGGCATCTCCGGTATAGGCGATATAGAAGCGATGCTCCACATCTGCATGCAGAGGACGATGGACGAGTTCAGAAGGATTAAGAAAGAGAACGAGGGCGATATGCCCTCGGATGATGAATGACCTTACAGTCTTCCCAGTTTCTTGAGCACTTCCTGCATCGCCTGATAATTCTCAGGGTGCTCCTCGAAGTACTTCTGTACCGGTTCGAGGCACTTTATCATACCATCGGCAGTACCTGACTTAAGATCGGACGGGAACAGTTTGCCTGAGAAGTATGCCTCGCTCAGTTCCTCGTAACTGTTGTATACGACGGATCCTCCTCCGAACTTCTCGGGGAACACGATCTCCATCTTACCGAGCTTGGGGAAGATGATGCTCTTACAGATCATCAGTACGGGATTGATGGATTCGTCCTCCTTCTCCATGGGGCAGAAGGCCTTCTTCATCTTCCTCCTGATATCATCAGGTGAATCGTGGATCCTCAGACTGCTGTTGGGATCGCTCTTCGACATCTTGAACGATGTATCGATATCGGCGTCCTTCTCCTTCAGCTGTGCGGGATCCATCCTCTGTCCTCCCTTGAGTCCTGGGAGCAACGGGGTGTGTATGGCGATGGGTTTCTTCCATCCCAATTTATCCGCTGCATCCCTGGCGAGCATGTTGGCCCTCCTCTGGTCCAATCCTGCGTATGAGATATCTACATTCAAGTGGAACATGTCCGCCGCCTGAAGTATTGGATAGAACAGTTTCGATGAATCGAGATCGGCCTCGTTCTCGGAACGGCCCATGATCGTCATGGCCCTCTTGACCCTTGACAGAGATGTGACCTTTGCGATCTTGATCACCTTCTCCCAGTAGTTGATGTCGTCAAGGAGCTCGTATGCGTACCTGAACTCCACCTTTTCCCTAGGCACACCCAAGGCGATGAAGCAGTCTTCGAAGTATCTGGCGCATATGCGGATGTTCTCTATGTCACCGCCCAGCTTATCGTTGATGTAGGCGTGCCAGTCCGCCCAGAATATGATGACCTTCACACCTGCGTCGCACAGGTCCTTGATCTTGGAAGCCACCAGTGCCCATCCCATGTGGACGAGACCTGACGGTTCGAATCCGATATAAGCTGTAGGCTGATAGTCCTCCTTCGCGAGAAGTGCCCT
The DNA here is from genome assembly GCA_017455785.1 of Candidatus Methanomethylophilaceae archaeon. Classification (GTDB taxonomy): domain Archaea; phylum Thermoplasmatota; class Thermoplasmata; order Methanomassiliicoccales; family Methanomethylophilaceae; genus Methanarcanum. Next base: position 71 of record JAFSYZ010000031.1, on the reverse strand, counting down.
GAGCTCCTCTCCGGTCGTGAGTTCCTGTACATTCCTTGTAATCAGCTGATATCTCTCTTCCAGATCCATGT
>JAFSYZ010000177.1 GCA_017455785.1 Candidatus Methanomethylophilaceae archaeon | reverse complement strand
TATGTCACACGTAACAAAGGAGGAGATCTGCGACGTCGAGGGATGCAGCAACGTCGCCGAGAGGTCCTTCAACATCAAGAAGGTAAGCCATTCGTCACTGAAGCTGAAGAGCGAGGATATCAGGAACGTCCATCTCTGCAAGGAGCACTACAAGACTCTGAAGAAGGACACCAAGAACGATATCCCCGACTATATGTGAAGATGTTCGAGATCCTGTTCGCCGGAACGGGCGCCTCGGTACCGTCCAGGGACCGTTCTCTACCCTGTATAGCGGTGAGGATCGGCAAATCGATATCCCTGTTCGATTGCGGTGAGGGTTCGCAGAGACAGCTGATGCTCTCGAAGTTCTCGTTCATGAAGGTGGACAGGATATTCATCACCCATATGCACGGCGACCATATCCTTGGATTGCCGGGTCTTCTGCAGACCATGGGTCTATCGGGGAGAAGGGAGAAGGTGGATGTCTTCGGTCCTGTCGGGATCAAGGATTCTTTATGCGGGATGATGGATGCCTGCGAGGGCGATCTGGAATTCGAATTGGATATTCACGAAGTGAATGCAGGTGAGATTCTCAGATTCAATACGTTCTTGGTATCGGTGTTCGCCACCGTCCATGGGTGTCCGTCGGTAGGTTTCAAACTGACGGAGGCGGACCGTCCCGGTGTGTTCGATCAGGAGAAGGCCTTCCTGGCAGGATTGGAGAAGTCCGATTATTCCAAGATACAGAGGGGGGAGACCGTAAAGGGTGTGAGGCCCGAGGAGATCATGGGCCCTCCGAGACCGGGTATGTCATTGGTCTATACAGGTGACACAGTCTACTGCGATACTGTCAAAGATGCCGTCAAGGGTGTTGACGTTCTGATACATGAGGGCACATATGTGGAAGAGGATGCGGAATTAGCTAAAGGGCACTTCCATTCCACCATCGGCGAGGTGGCCAGGATGGCCAACGATGCAGGTGTCCGGAGTCTGTTCCTGGTACACATAAGCAACCGTTACGGTGATTCCGAAGAGCCTATCGAAGAGGCTAAAAAATACTTCGAGAACACGTTCATTCCAAACGATCTGGATATATTCATGGTGACGCCCGACAGCGTCAGATCACCTTGAGCAGATCGGCCTTGGTTATCAGTCCGACGATCTTACCGTTCTTATGCACAAGTACCGCATCGCAGTCCGTCATCATCTTGGTGACGGTGTTTATTGAAAGGTTCTCAGGTACCACGGGATAGGAATCGTTCATTATCCTGTACACAGGGGTGTTTGCCAATTCTGATACCGTAGTGCCTTTCATCATCAGTTCGAAGATCCTTCTTTCCGAGATGCTTCCAACAGGCGTTTCCTCCTTGAGAACGGGCAACTGTGAGAATCCGGTGGATTTCATGAGTTGGGACGCTTCGTGAATCGTACTCATACTCTGTATGGAGACTACGTCTTTCGAAGCGACATCCTTCGCTGTAAGGTTCCTTCTTTCGTCATTTCTCATCTCATCCAAGGTCTCGAACAGTTTCACGACAGTGGCATAACTCGCGGCGATGGATTCCCTCTCGATCTTCGCGATGGTACTCTGGCTCACTCCCGATTCTGCAGCCAACTGTGACTGAGTGATATCGAGGGCCTTCCTCATCTTCCTGATGTCGGACATCGGAGGGAACTTCATGATAGCGAATCTGAATATTCCTATAAGAATATATATGTCAGTCCTGTTTATATCTAGGAAGAATATCGTTCATTGCATATTATTCTTAGAAGGGATTAATCAATGCCGAGCAAGAACATTTACGTCGAAGGGATCAACGAGATCCCCGTACCCATGAGGAAGATCGAACTCGTCGAGAGGAAAGGTATCGGACACCCCGACTCCGTCGCGGATGCATTGGCAGAGGAGGTCAGCAAGGCCCTCTGTAAGATGTACAAGAAGGAATACGGGACCGTTCTCCACCACAACACCGACGAGACGCAGATCGCAGCCGGACAGGCAATGCCCAAGTTCGGAGGCGGATGTGTCATCGATCCGTCCTACATCCTCCTGGTCGGACGTGCGACCACCAACATCGAAGGTAACAAGGGCGACATCCGCTCGCTCCCCTGCAAGCCTGTTGCACTCAAGGCAGCAAGGAAGTACCTCAAGAAGACCTTCCCCAACCTCGATGTAGATTCGGAGGTAGTATTGGATGCAAGGCTCGGACAGGGATCCGATGACCTCAGGGGAGTATACAAATCATCAAAGGTCCTCGCCAATGACACATCGTTCGGTGTGGGTTACGCACCTTACTCGATAACTGACCGTCTCGTACTCACTACAGAGGAGTATATCAACGGCAAGATGAAGGACGCTCTCCCCGAGACGGGACAGGATGTCAAGGTAATGGCATCAAGGGTCGGCAAGAACATCACCATGACCGTCGCCTGTGCGATGGTCGACAAGTACATCGATGACGTTACACACTACAAGTCCGCCATCGAGGAGATGTACAACAAGGTCAACGAGCACGCCCTCGACATCATCGGTGACGAGGACATCAAGTTCAAGCTCGAGATCAACACCGGAGACGACTACAAGAGAGGAGTCTACTACCTCACCTGTACAGGACTCTCACAGGAGATGGGAGACGACGGATCCGTCGGAAGGGGTAACAGATGCAACGGTCTGATCACACCCTACAGGCCCATGTCCATGGAGGCCACATCAGGAAAGAACCCGATCACACACATCGGAAAGATCTACAACGTCATGTCCAAGCTCATCGCTGAGGATGTCGCCAAGAAAGTGTCACCCGATGTGGAGGTCCGCGTAAGGATCCTCTCACAGATCGGAAAGCCTGTGTCACAGCCTCTCAACTGTAACGTACAGTTGGTATCCGCTACCGAGGACAAGAAGCTCGGAAAGTGGAAGCAGGAGGCGGAGTCCATCGCATTCGACTGGTTGGACAACGTCGATAAGGTCACCGATCTTATCATCAACGGTAAGGTCAGGACATTTTGAAACCTTGAGGGGGTCCAAACCCCCTCGGAATTCTTCAGTTGGATGAATTTACCAATACCCGTTAAGGTATAGGTAAGCCAGTTCCTTAATCATTTTTATATAGGTTTATACCCCTCCCATGTATGCTGCTACCTCATTTGGAGCACGAGGCCTGATAGCGTGAAGATCATCGAAGCACCTCAGTACGGACCCATGTTCAGATTTACGGATGCAAGTGTCTATTGGGCACTGTATGTACTTTCCGATGGTAAGAGGATGGGAAGGAAGAGACTGTCCGAAGAGATAGGTGTCGGCGAGGGAAGCATGCGCCGTATCATCGAGACCCTCAGGGAGAGGGATATGATCTCCATCAAGCAGACGGGTATCACCATCACGAAGACAGGACTCAATTATCTCAAGGAGCTGCCTATCGAGGTTGTGGACATCAATCTCGGTGACGCTGTCGTCGGTGAATTCAGCAGGTCGATCATAGTGTACGGTGTCAGCAACAAGATCCAGAACGGTATGCAGCAGAGGGATGCAGGGATCAAGGCCGGAGCGAGCGGATGCACCACTGTGGTGTTCCGCGACGGTAAACTCATCATACCTCCGGATTGGGATCTCGACAAGGAACGTCCTGAGATCGCCAGAAAGATCCGCGAGGAAACTGATATGAGCGAGAAGGATGTATTGATAGTCGGAAGCGGTGATGACAGCAATGCAGCCACGGCAGCTGCGTTGACAGCGGCATTCGAGTTATTCTGATGAGACACCTGATCTGTAATTCGGTCTATTCGAAAGTTAGTGGATTAGAGCCCATGCTCGTTCCCGGGGACGGTGTGGAGCTCCTCACCGACTACGATCCTGTGCCGGATGATTTCAAAGGGAGTGTTTCAGTCCATCTGCCTTATGCGATAGATTGGTATGGTAGATGGTCCGGTAAAAGGGAGATATCCGATGATGTCAAGGACGAGCTCATCAAGTACATCTATTACGGAAGGGACCGCGAGGAGATCGTCTCCAATGTCAGGAAGACGATAGAGATAGCTTCCACCGAACATCCTCCATACGGTGTGATGCATGCATGCAGTGCTAATTTCGATGAATTGTACGAGCATGACTATTCAGAGAAGGATTCCGATGTGGTATCTGCTTTTACAGAGATGGTCAACGAGGCAGTCTCATATTTCAAAAACGGAAAGCCACCGTTCACATTGGCCTTCGAGAACCTGTGGTGGCCAGGTCTGAGATTGACCGATGCTGAAGGTTTCCGTTACCTGGAGAGGCATCTTGAGTTCGACGACTGGGGCATATGTCTCGACACAGGGCACCTGTTGGTGGCGCTCAAGGGCGCAAAGGATGAAGAGGAGGCGTTGGAGATGCTGAATAGGACCGTCGACAGGTATCCGAAAGATATGTTGGACCGTATCATAGCTATGCATCTCCATGTCAACACATCCAAGGAGTACATCTCATCATTCAAGATACCGGACGGATTCTATGACAAGGGACACATGGGAAGATATTCATCAGCATACCAGCATGTGACGAGTATGGACCAGCATCTTCCATTTACGAATAAGGGAGTGAAGGATCTTGTGGAAAGGCTCTCACCTGATTACGTTAACCACGAGATGGGTGCCGTTGATATCAAAGACAGGGTAGAACAGTACAAGATCCAGCGCAGTCTTTTCTTATAGGATTTTTTCCAGGATATTCATAACATCAAGACAGAGTCTGGGACAGAAGTTATCGTAGATTCCTGCGGCGAAGGCCTTGGTGTTCTCCTCGTTGTCACGTACGTCATAGCCTGTGAGTTCAGGACATGTTATCCCGTTGTACTTCTTGCGGAATTCGGTCATGAATTGTTCCCTTTTGATAAGTGCCAGACCTTTCGCTCCCAAGTCCGGGGAGGAAGTTCCGTATCTCAGTCCGATGATAGTGAACGCTGCGAGGATGGCACCGCATACGCTCCCTTGAAGGAGGCCCATGCTCATGCATGTTGTGGCCCTCATGATCGTCTCCTCATCCGCATTCAGTTTGTCCTTGAATGCATGGATCACGCATTGGGCGCAGTCGTAGCCCTCCTTGTACATGTACTGGATGTCCTCGAACTCCATGGTACCGTATCGGAGTATAGGATAAAAGGGATGGTGCGGACCCAGTCTTGCTACCAGGTCCGCATCTTGTTAGAGTTTATTCATCCGTTACTTCGGATCCGCCGTTAAGTGACTGATAGTTGTCGCCTATGTGGGAATCCAGTTCATCCCCGTCCAGTAATGCTATGTGGGGACGTCCCTGTACCTCCATGACCTGGCAGCCTATTCCGTAGAGCAATTCGATGTTCTCCTTCGTCAGTACCTCTGCAACCGTTCCATCGGCGTATATGCCCTTGTTGTACAGCATCACTACACGGTCGGCGTACATCGCAGTGACGTTAAGGTCATGGCATATCGTGATCACGGTTATGCCCTTGATCTTTGCCACATCACGAAGCATCCTCATGACCAGCATCTGGTATTTCACATCCAGGTTGGCGGTAGGCTCGTCCAGGAGCATCACCTTCGGTTCCTGCGTGAGACTCCTGGCGATCATGACCTTCTGGTGCTGTCCCGCGGAGAGTTCGTCGAAATTATGCATCGCGAAATCCTGCATCTCCAGCAGTTTGATGTTCTCCGCAGCGATACGGATATCATCTGATGACATCAGGTTGCCGCTGTGAGGGATCCTTCCCATGAGGACGGTATCCAGTACTGACATGGAGAAGGTCGTCTCCTCTTGATGGGGTACGAAGCTGATGATCTTCGCAAGATCCTTCAGATGGAACTCCTTCAGGTTCTTGCCATCCAGGTATACATCTCCGCTGGTTGGTATGGACAGTTTGTTTATACAGTGCATGAGCGTGGACTTACCGGCACCGTTGGCACCAAGTATGCATACGAGCTCCGGTTTGTCGATGACCAGGTCTATGTCCTTCAGGATCGGGACGGCCGGATCGTATGAGAAACACAGTTTCTCCAATCTTATCTCGGTCATGTCACCAGATCTCCTTCTTTTGCCTGATGATCAGGAAGAGGAACACAGGACCTCCTATGAACGATGTGACGATACCGATGGGCAATGCCACCGTGGTGAACGATTTGGCCACGATATCACAGGCCACCATCACTATCGCACCCACAAGCATCGAACCGGGTATGAGCAATTTATTGTCCGAACCCAAGAATATCCTCGTGATATGGGGTGCGACCAGACCGACGAATCCGATGATTCCGGTGAAACTCACTATTCCGGCAGCTATGATGGATACGAGGACCAGGATGAAGATCCTGATACGGCCAACATTGACACCGACGGTCTTGGCATAGTTGTCGCCTGAATTCATCGCGTTCAGATACTTCGTCATGCACATTATCGCGAAGACCCCGACTATCGTGACGCCGGCCATTATCGGTAATGTGGACCAGGATGCCTTGTTCAATGTACCGATGGTCCATTGATACGCCGCTTCCATCGTTTCAGAATCCACGACCAGCATCATGTATTGCGTCATCGCGTTGAATATGTACATGACGGATAGTCCTGCCAGGATCATCATCGATGGCGATGTCTTCTTGAATGTGGACAACAGGATGATGACCGCTGCAGGGACCAGGGCGAATACGAACGCCAGAATTGTTGTTCCGGTCTCCAGTGTCCCTATGGCGATCCCGAATGCGATGGCGATCACCGCTCCGAAGGATGCACCCGAGGATATACCGGTGGTGTACGGATCCGCCAGAGGATTCTTCATCATACTCTGCATGGCGGCACCGGCGACGGCCAATCCTGCTCCTGCCACGATAGCGGTGAGCAGACGGGGCATACGCTGATTCCATACGACACGTTCGTCCACTGAGCCTATGGCTGCCCAGAGGTCGGACAGACGTTTCAACAGGATCTCGTAGACTTCCTGGAAACTGATCGGATACGAACCGACGGTAAGGCCGTACAATGATGCTGCGATAAGTATGACGAAAAGAATGATTATAGCAAGCAGTTTCTTGGAACGTGACGTCCTGTATGACGTATACATACGTGTGACATCTTCGTCCGAGGACACGATGTCCTTGCCTTTCTTCTTTAACATAACAGATCCCTTCCGTACAATCCCGACTCGTCTGTATGCGGATGATCGGTCATGACGATCGGATCATCGGGCTGTTCAGAACCGTTGGGAAAGCAGAAAAAGGTGCCGGGAATGATCCCGGCGTTATTCTGTTTATGCTCCTCTCTTCCTCAGGAGGAATACGGCAAGTCCAAGGATCGCGACGATGACAACGACCGCTACTGCGATGTAGATGACTGTGTTGTTGTCGCCTGAGGATCCGCCTCCTCCGCTGTTGGTGTGTCCAGGTCCGTATGAAACGATATCGGAGACATCGGCACGGTTGGACCAACCGCACAGTTGGAGATACTCATTGAAAGCCTTGTTGACATCGAAGTCCTTGAAGGCTGCGTTGTTCGGGAACAGTGTCTTCGCGTAGAACACATAGCTGACGACGACAGGTGCCGCAGTTGTCACCATGAATGAGATGGAGTAGATTTGCGTGTTGTCGTTGATGTATCCCTGGAACTCGTCGATTGCAAGCTGTACAGCGTTGATGACGTAGTCCTTTCCGCCGTCTCCGTAGACTCCTGAAGGCTCGACGAAGATGAAGTCGATTCCCCTGTTCCTGTCGCCTGTACGGTACTGCTTCTCGCATGCGGCCATGTCTTCTGCTGTAACAGGCTGGTATTCTCCTGCTGAGGTACCGAAGAAGTTACCGATGTTGTTACCTCCACAGAGTAAGGACCTCTCATAGTCACCGCTTCCCTGGTTCAGGACAGTGTCCGTTGCACCGGCGTAGCAGTCCTTGACGTACATGGTGAGGATGTTGGCCCTGGAAGACTCAGGGATCTTTGCAACTTCTTTCTCGATCACTGAGTAGTAGCCCATGTACCAGTCGTAGTAAGCAAGGGCCTGCTTCCAGCATGAGTTGTTCTGGACTCCGCCGAATAGGTAACCGTATGTCATCAGACCCTCGAGTGCGTTACCTTCCCAGGACGGGAGACGGATGATGGAGACGTTCTCATCGCCTGCGAAATCGGTCTCGAGTGTCTGTCCGTACCTTGATACGCTACCGAGTGTGATCTCGACATGTCCGTAGTAGTCCTCGAGTGTGGAGATGATCTCTGCCTGGACCTCTCCGTTCTTGGTACCTGTCACAAGGGCTCCCTTGTCAGGTGTGTCAGCGAAGTTGATGTTGAAGACGTTGTTGTACTTCTTGACCTGCTGGTCTGAGCCGATGACCTTGTTGTTCTTGTCCTTGTTGATGATGAGGTTGACGGTCTGCAGGTTGCACTGGTTGACCGAAACGATGTTGACCTGGTCACGAACAGCGAAGTAACATACCTTGTCATCTATATTCAGGTAGTAGAGATAGAGTGCGGTACCGTCGATCATGGATTCCACAAACTCCACATCATCCTCATCGATGACCCCGTCCTGGTTTGCATCGCACCAGGAGTAAGCTGAGGCGGATCCGCCTGCGGCGATAACGGCGTTGATGACTTCCACGTCTTTAGTATCGATATCGTGGTCACCATCACAGTTACCGTAGATCCAAAGGATCGGGGTTGCTGAATAATCCTTCACAGATGCAGCATCGCTGTCATCTGCTCCATTTATTATAACGACCGCTCCGATCGCAGCTACCGCTGCAATCAATACGGCTGCAAGAATGAATGCGTGTTTTGATAAATTCATCTTATCGGTTAGAGTATACATCCAACTTATTTAACTAGTTGGATGATATGTCCAACAATTTTACTGGTAACTATAATAATTGATGTATTGTATCGTAATGAACAGAATGATTTCAACACAGTAGGGCCGTTAAGAACACACTAGACTCATGGGTCTGCGATCGTCCCCGTCACATCGTACTCATCACAGACGATATGCACACCGATCAATGTGCAATGATCCCCGACGT
>JAFSYZ010000176.1 GCA_017455785.1 Candidatus Methanomethylophilaceae archaeon | reverse complement strand
CTTCTCTTTGGGATCGATGTACATTGCCACAGTAAAGATATGGGGCTTTTCATATCTATAACTGACCGTCATCGTACTCGATACGTTATCTGATAGATATCATTCACAATACCCAGCATAGTTCCTTTTCGTTACGAAATTAGTATTTTTGAACAATGGTTTTTTATGCTTTTCAGAACATTTACACGCTAAGGTGTCATAAATGGCAGACAACACATTCAAGATTCAGCTTCTTGAGACCACTGCTGCTCTCATCACTGCAGCTTTCGGACTCGTTGCTGCGCTGGCATGGAATGAGGCCATCAAGGCAATCATCGCGGAGTTCCTCGGATCAGACGGAACCATCCCCGGTCTTGTGGCATACGCAATGATCGTCACAGTTATCGCGGTCATCGCAACACTCCTCATCGCCAGGGCGATCGGAAAGCTCAAGGCAGCTGACAAGAAAGCAGAGGAATGAATTCCTTGAAGTGGCTTTGCCACTTCAAACCTTTTTTATTATCAATGACACAAAAATAAGGGATGGGGGCGTGCGATCGCACGTTGCCCCTTTAGTTTCAAAAGAGACCGAAGACTTTGTCGGAATAATCGAGAACATCATCGATCGGCATCCCTGCGATCAGCAGTGCCTGTCCGTACATGACCTCGGCCATCGTCTTCGCCTTATCCTTGTCCGTAGCGATTGTGTCCTTCAGGACCTGATATACCGGGTGGTCGGCATTGATCTCCAGTACACGCTTCGCCTTCGGGATGTCCTTCTTATCGGTCCCGGGAACGCTTGCGAAATACTTCTCCATCTCTAAAGATATCTCACCGTCTGTGGTAAGGCACACCGCGTGTGATTTCAGTTTCCTTGAGAGCCTGACCTTCTCGACCTTGTCACCCAATGCATCCTTGATGAAATCAAGCGTGTCTTTCTCGCTCTCCTCCTTCGCATCGGATTCCTTCTTCTCCTCTTCCGTCTCCAATCCAAGATCGGAACCGGTCACATCGCAGAACTGCTTCTCCTCATATGACCTCAGGGTACGGATCATGAAATCGTCCACCTCCTCCGACATGAGGAGGATGTCGTATCCCTTCTCCCTGATCTGCTCGTTCTGAGGCAACTGTTTCGCACGTGCGATACTGTCCGCTGAAGCGTAGTAGATCCTGTCCTGACCCTCGGGCATCGCCTCGACGTACTCTTTGAACGTTACCAACTTGTCCTTCTCATAGGAATGCAACATGATCAGGTCCTTCAGCAATTCCGCATTGGCACCGAATCCGTCCACTACACCGTACTTCAGCTGGGGTCCGAAGCTCTTGTAGAACACTTCGTAGGATTCCCTGTCGTCCTTAAGGAGACGTGACAGTTCCGCCTTGATCTTCTTCTCCAGATTGCTCTTGATCATCTGCAGCTGACGGTCGTGCTGCAGCATCTCCCTGGAGATGTTCAATGAGATATCCGGGGAATCCACGATACCACGGACGAACCTGAAGCAATCAGGCAGGACATCCTTACACTTGTCCATGATCAGGACGCCTGACGAGTACAGCTGCAATCCGGGTTCGAAATCCCTGCTGTAGAAATTGTAAGGTGCAACTTTAGGTACGAACAGCATAGCCTTGTACGATACCGCACCCTCGGCGTTCACCCTTATGACTGAAACTGGATCCTCGAAATCATGGAACTTCTCCTTGTAGAATGCCTTGCAGTCATCATCGCTGACATCCTTCTTGGGGCGCTGCCAGATGGGGACCATGCTGTTGACCACGGTATCCTCGACGTGTGTCCTCCACTCCTTCTTAGGCTCACCGTTCTCATCCTTCTCACCGGTATCCTCCATCGCGCCCTTCTCCAGCATCATGTGGAT
>JAFSYZ010000030.1 GCA_017455785.1 Candidatus Methanomethylophilaceae archaeon | reverse complement strand
GAAGGGAGAGTTAGAGACGTCGAGGAGACAGCTGAAGGCGTCCGTATCGTCGTCTTTGAAATCCTTGGAACCCAAGGAGATCAACGGCGTCAAGGTCTATTCCGGAGTATTCCCCACATCCGACCGCAAGGTACTGACGGATAATGCGGAGAAGTTCAAAGGCGAAGGAGCAGTGGCGGCATTCATCGGAGTAGGCGATAATCTTTCCGTGATGATCGCATCAGGCGACAAGAGGGTGGACTGCAAAACGGTTCTTTCCGATGTGCTGGTACAGTTCGGAGGAAGAGGCGGCGGGAAACCCGACTTCGCACAGGGCGGACTGCAGGATACAGGCCTTGCGGATAAGGTGATGGAGGCCATCATCTCCAAGATCGAAGGCCTCTGATCCGTTCCGTCTGCGCAGATATCGTCCGATCGCATCATAGCAGTGTTTTAGTACATCCGTTGTATAATCAGGCGCATGTCCGGAATGAGAGGGATCAATCCACGTCAGATGAAGCAGGCCATGAAGAAGATGGGCATCACAAACCAGACCATAGATGCCTATGAGGTCGTCATCAGATGCAAGGACAAGGAACTCGTCATCAACAATCCTGAGGTGGTCGCGATGACCATGCAGGGGTCCACCTCCTATCAGATCACAGGCGATGTTGTTGAGAGGCTCCCTGGAGAGAGTTCCGCAGCGGTATCATTCCCTGAAGAGGACATCGAACTTGTGATGTCCCAGACACAGTGCGACCGTGCCAAGGCCATAGCGGCGTTGGAGGCATGCGAGGGACAGCCTGCAGAAGCGATCCTGAAGATCATGACGGAGTGATAACATGTGTTTGGCCATCCCTGGAAAAATTATCGGCATCAACGGTGATGTCGGAGATGTGGACTTCGGCGGTGTCACTAAACAGACCAACATCTCGATGGTAGACGCAAAGGTCGGCGATTGGGTCGTGATCCATGCAGGTTTCGCCATCGAAGTGATGGACGAGGAGGATGCGCAGGAGACGATCAAGCTCTGGAACGACGTCCTCGATCACGATGAGGTCACATTCCAGTGATCACTTCACCGATTCCAGGATGAATTTGTAATAATTGTTACCGGTACCGAAGATCTCGGACTTGGCTATCCTGTAGCTGGTGCCGGTCACCTTCGTGAGTGCGGTAGTGAACATACCGTGGCTGAATGCAGCCATGGATTCCATTTTGTACATGAACTCATCACCGTTCCGGATGATGATGGTCAGCGGAAGGAACGTGTATATGCACACCTCACCGAGCGAGTTCTTCTCGTAGAACTCCTGCAACTCGCTTATGACGTCCTCCACCTTCAGCGAGGTCGAACCTCTGAATAATGACTCAGCAAAGCCTTCTCCCAACGACCTCATCCAATTGGATATGTCCAATCCTCCGGATTCTGAGGACAGGATCATTGCTATCATTAACGTCTTGTAGAACGGATCCTTGCTCGTTGTAGCCTCATCCATGAATCTTCTTAATTCAGTTCTTCCGATCTCATTGGATTCCTGACTCTTGGCCACCAATCTCGATGTTAGGGAATAGATCTTCCTCCTGCTGTCGAACCTGTCGAATTCGAACCCGATGAGCGATTGCCTGACCATCTCGTCGAGATGTACCGAGAGCGTGGACTGGGGTTTGCCTACCGTCTCGGCGATCTCCGTAGTGGAAAGCGGTTGTTCGGAGAGCGCGTGCACTATACTCAAGTGAAGCGGATCGGATACTTGGATCAACTTCCCTCCGCACGCATCCGTACGGTAAATCTCGAAACAATCGTCCTCGCGTTTAGTTCGGGCCACGCTAACACTGATTATCTCATGCTTATTAACATTACTGATTGGAGAGAAATCATCCAGATGGTCGGAAAATGACCAGTAGGATGTATAATCCAGCATGTCGAAAAACACATGTTTTCAAAGCATCGTCGAGAGGGAAAAGATGCGTTAAATATAGATACGGCCACAACATCGGGATGTCGCCGATCGGAGCCCATTATCCGCCATTATACCGAAATTCAGAAACCCTTTTATACTAGACAGATATCCTCTGTTTCGGTACGACGGCCATAGCGGCGGTGTAACACCCGGTCCCATTCCGAACCCGGCAGTTAAGCCCGCCTGCGTCTCTGACTGTACTGTATTGCGCAAGTGTACGGGAACTCAGAAACGCTGTCGGCCACTTTTCACATTTTATCTGTTCAGCGTGCATTGTAACCGTATCGGTTCGTCGATCGCCTTACGCAGACTTATGTAATCGTTAGACAATCTCGCGCGCGATGATAGTCATCAAACTCGGCGGCAGCGTGATTACCGACAAATCCAGCTACCGCACGTTCAGGAAGAGTGTCGTCAGCAGACTTTGCAGGGAGATCAAGGAATCCGGCAAGGACGTTATCGTCGTCCACGGTGCCGGGTCGTTCGGTCACATACTCGCTAAGGAGAACAGGCTGAACGACGGTTTCAAGGATGAAAAGCAGATAGATGCGGTCGCACGCGTATGCTACGATACGAGGGAGCTGAGCTCCATGGTCGTGGAATGTCTCATCGAGGCAGGCATACCGGCGATATCCGTGCCGACCGGCTCATGCTTCTACATGGAAGACAGGAAACTGAAGATCGATGACGACTATATCATAAAATCCATGCTCGGGAAGGGCATAATGCCGGTGATGTTCGGCGATGTCGTGCAGGATAAGAAACTCGGATTCGCCATATGCTCAGGCGATCAGATAGTGGAGATACTGAGCGACAGACTCGATGCGGAACGTGTCATATTCGTCTCCGACATAGACGGATTGTACACATCGGATCCGAAGTCGGACCCGGATTCCAAACTGATACCGACAGTAGACAAGGACACATTGAACAAGATAGACACGAGGACCTCGGTGGATGATGTCACCGGAGGGGTGAGGGAGAAGATGGTCACCATGCTCAGGATGTGCAACAGCAAGAGGGATTGCATCCTGGTCAACGGTACCGTTCAAGGCAGATTGCTCTCACTTCTCAAAGGGGAGGAGGTCCCCTGCACCAGAGCCAAGAGTGAATGATATGACGCAGATAGAGGGAAGGAAGGCGGATCACATCAACATCTGCCTCAACAACGATGTCACACCCGGACGCAGATATTGGGACGATATCAGACTGATACACAACGCCCTGCCCGAGGTGGATTACGACGAGATAGACACATCGGCGGACGTCCTCGGGAAGAGATTGGAATTCCCGTTCATAGTGAACGCTATCACCGGAGGCTTCGAGGGTGCGAAGAAGATCAACGAGAACCTTGCGAAAGCATGTTCCGAATTGGGCATAGGCATGGGCGTGGGTTCGCAGCGTGCCGCTATAGAAGGTGTGGAGACAGAGAGTTACAGCGTGATCAGGGATTACGACATCCCGTTGGTCATCGGTAACGTGGGCGCACCTCAGCTTATCGACCAGAAGGACAGGAAGGCATTCACCGCTGATGATATCGCGAAGGCGATGGATATCATAGATGCGGATTTCATGGCGGTACATCTCAATTATCTACAGGAGGCTGTGCAGCCGGAAGGCGATATGAGGAGCAGGGGTTGCTTCGATGCGATCAGAGAGCTGGCAAGACAGCTCCCTCTGATTGTGAAGGAGACCGGTGCGGGCATATCCCCCGGGATCGCGAAGGTACTGAGCACAATAGGCGTAGAGGCCATAGATATCGGCGGAATGGGAGGAACCAGCTTCTCCATGATCGAGATGCACAGGGCCATAGATTCCAACAACCCCATGAAGGCGGAGATAGGCAACACGTTCTACGACTGGGGGATACCGGCAACTGTTTCTCTGGCAACAATAGAGTCCGAGGTGCCGGTGATCTCATCCGGAGGAATAATATCCGGATTGGACATAGCCAGATCGATAGCGATGGGTGCTGTCTGTGCCGCAGGTTCGAACATAATACTGAAGGAGGCCACCGAATCGGCTGAGGCCGTGATGGAGATGCTGAAACTCCTCAAAGAGGAGTACAAGGTGGCGATGATGTTAACCGGTTCCTCTACGACGGAGGAACTCTCACAGGCCGATTACGTGATAATCGGCGAGACCAGGAAATGGATGGAGTGATTCACATGATCGATGTCAAGAAGGAACTGGCAAGGATGTCCGAGGAGATGGATCCTGCCATCAGAAGCTACATTAAAGACGAACTGCCGGAGAACCTCATAGAGGCGTGCAGGCAGTACCCTTACGCCGGAGGCAAGAGGATGAGACCCGCCATGGTACTCTCCGCATGCGGAGCAGTCGGCGGCAACAAGGAGAAGGCTCTGCCGATGGCAGTTGCCATAGAATACATTCACAACTTCACGCTCATACACGACGACCTCATGGACGGCGATGAGAAGCGCAGAGGGATGACCACATCCCACGTGAAATACGGTATGCCCACTGCGATACTTGCAGGCGATGCGTTGTTCGCCAAGGCGTTCGAGATCATGGCGAACATGGACATCCCCGCGGAGACGATGAGGAAGGCCATGCAGATCGTCACTGTGGCGGTATGGGACCTTGCACGCGGACAGCAGATGGATGTCAACAACGAGAATGAAGGTCAGGTGTCCATGGAGGATTACATCGAGACCATCCGCCTCAAGACCAGTGTCCTGTTCGCAGCCGGAGCTGCATCGGGTGCGCTCATAGGCGGTGCCAACGACGATGTCGTCAAGGCAGTGCACGAATATGCGATGTCATTGGGTGTCGCGTTCCAGATGTACGATGACATACTGGGTATATTCGGTGACCCGTCAAAGACGGGTAAATCCGCAGGCAACGACATCCGTAAGGGTAAGAGCACGGTCATGGTCTGCCATGCGCTCAAGACCATCAAGGACACCAAGGAACTGGAGACGTTCAAATCTATACTTGGTAAGCTCGATGCGACCGATGATGAGATCGAGATTGCGAGGGGAATACTCAAGAAGAACGGAAGCCTGGATTATGCCGTGGAGCTCGCCACCAAGTACACCAAGGACGCCATCGCGAAACTGGATGTGCTGAAGGACAGTAAGGACAAGGAGTTCATGGTCGCTCTGGCGGAATTCGCCATGTCTAGGGACGTCTAATCGTCCTCGATACCTGTTTCAGTGATACGGTAGTTGGCGAACTTGCCCTCAGGCAGGCTGCGGTGCTTCACTATGACGGCCGTACGCCTGCCGTTTGCTCTTTTATCAAGACGTATGATCGTCTTGGCGTTATGATGCAGCGCGTGCCCTCCCAGGAATTCGATAGAGCCAGATCCGATATTCGTGTACACCTGTGATGTCAGCAATATGGCGACATCGTTCTGCCTCGCGGCCTCCATCAGAAGTTCGGTCTGCTTAATGAACTCGTTCCTCACCGATGTGTCATCCGAATGCAGACGGTAGAACATTGTGACGGAGTCAACGACTACCAATCCTATCTTATCGTTGGCGGAGCATAGTCTGCACACCTTCGGTATGCGGTCGACCTGCTCCTCGAAACTGTGTACCTGGAAAACAAGGAGGTCCTTGATGTACTCCCTCTCGCCGAAGATCTGCTCTATCCTGTCGGATGATAATCCTTCGGTGTCAACGTATGCGGTCTTGAACCCGGACCTGGCGACGTTGTAGGCCGTCTGAAGACCGAAGTTCGTCTTACCGGTACCTGCCTCACCGTAGAGCAATGTGACACTGCCCTTCTCGAGACCGCCGCCGAGAAGACTATCGAAAGAACCGCACCCAGTTGGAATCCTCTTCACACTAAGGATATAGAAAGGAAGATAGTAAAAGGTTTGGAGTGGAAGGAAGAATCACTTCTTCTCTTCTTCCACCATCTTGCCGTCGACTTCCTTGACGTCGTCGATGTTGTACGCCATATCCGTTTGGATCTCCCTGCCTCTAGCATAGTAGGGGATGGCGACGAAGAACGCGATTATTGCGATCGCGACACCGATGACGAGGACGGCTATCAGAAGGACGACGATCACCGTCACCGTGTTCTGCACGAGGTCCGGGTTGGTGGCGAATGCGTACGCCACGGCCGCGATGGCCGCGACGATAAGCACCACTCCCAGCAACAGGTACAGCGTGGACTTGGTGTTCGATTCCTTTCTCACTGCGTTAGGATCCATACGATCACGAGTTGTCCTTAGG
>JAFSYZ010000175.1 GCA_017455785.1 Candidatus Methanomethylophilaceae archaeon | reverse complement strand
TGAACAGGAATGTCGGATGGGTGTCCGAGATAATCGATGACCTGAAGATGATCCCGGTCAGGAAGACGATAATGCTGCGTGCGGACCGTACTTACGACGATCATGCCAAAGGCAGCGATGATTACGAGATAACAAGCACCGAGGATGTAGGATCCATAGTTGCGGATGTCAATGCGAAGAGGCCTGATTTCCTCTTCAGCATGTACGCCATGGATGTGGACGAATCGATAAGACAGTTCAAGATCCCCATAGTCACGGAGATAGGGCCGTATGGTGCGACGGACATGATAGAAGGTTTCATAAGGGAATGCAGAAGACCAAAGACGGAGGGGTGGAAGAAGGATGTCCTATGACGAGGATGTACCGGAATCGATGTTCGGTTCGATAGCAGCGTTCGAAGGTATCGCCGATGCACAGACCATCATAAATGGACCTACAGGATGTAAATATCCGCCTGCAGCCAAATCAGAGGATCTGTTCCTAAGGAGTTCCTATGACCCTTACGAATACATGGACAGATTCTACTTCAGTCAGCCAAGGGTCCCGTGCACATACATGGATTCGGATGACCTTATACTAGGCACAGATGAGAAACTCAAGGAGATCTCAAACAGGATACTGGAACAAAAGGTCGGACTGCTGGGTCTCATCAATTCGCCCGGAGCGGCATTGATCGGTTCCAAGCTGGATGTGGTCGATAATAAAGGGATCCCTGTCGTATCCATGGAAGGCCCCGGTTATTCGGAATCCTTCGATGACGGATTCAAGAACACTATCATCGCGGTTCTGGAGAAGATATGCACCAGGAAAAAGAAGAAGAGGATGACCGTGAATGTCATCGGCCTGTCGATCAACGAAGTCTCCTGGAAGGACGACATCGATGAGATCAGATCATTGCTATCCGACTGTGGGATCACCGTCATCGCCTTCATCGGCGCGGGATGCACCGTGGAAGAGATCAGGGAATCCCCATCCGCTGAGCTCAACATCGTTCTCCACAGGAATCTGGGAGACAGGATAGCTGAGTGGTACGAGGACAGGTTCTCCATACCGTACATTGATGCGGGATTTCCGTTGGGATTCGATGCTATCGACAACTGGATCGATAGCATCTGCAACAGAATGAAAGCCGACAAGACAGCGGCATCCAAGAGGATCCTCGAGGCTAGAAGATGGACCGCCAACGAGATAGATCATATCAACAAATACACAAGGATTCCTGCAGGGTACACATTCTCCATATGCGCCAACGGACCTCTGACCTACCATATAACGAAGATGCTCTATGAATATCTGGGTATGTTACCTGTTGCCGTTAAGGCCAATGACAGCTCTTATGATGATGAGATGTCGGAACTGCTGTCCGACATAGGTTTGGATGTCACCGATGATGTCTTCGAAACCGAGGCCGACATCTTCTTGGGCAGCGCCAACCTGGCCTCAGACCTCCTGTTCAGGGATATGGTGGGAGGTGCAGTGAACATAGAGACGCCGAGGATGTCAAGAGTATACATCAAGAAGCGCCCGCTCCTAGGGATCGAAGGTACAAAGGTCATCATCGATGAGGTGATGAACTCCATAAGCAGCATCTGAGGGCGTGTTATCATATCCAGATATGAAGATGAGATCGAAACGGCATCCAAAGCAGTGAAGGCTGCGGCCGGCATCTATATGAAAGAAAGGGGATCGGTCGAGGACAAAGCAACCTCCGTAGGTACCTATGACGTGGTCAGTGAGAACGACATCG
>JAFSYZ010000174.1 GCA_017455785.1 Candidatus Methanomethylophilaceae archaeon | reverse complement strand
CTTGAACGTCTTCATACCTTTTTTCCCACGCTGACACCCTATATAAATCAATAAGGGGAGGTCACCGAACGGTGCCGGATATCTGATATTTGCCGATGCCGAAAACATCTCCCAAGGAAGGTTCACATGGACAATTGGTTTCTTTATTCCAACCCTCGTTCTCACTTAGCGTTTTGTATGAACCAGCATACTCTCAACCGCCCTTTTTACCCATGATTTGTGCTATGTTTGGTACTGTCCAGCCGTTTTTTTGTTGACAGTTTATTGCAAGTACACAGAAATGGTTCGGTCAATCGGCTAAGTGAGAACAGGAATGCAATATGTCAATATGGATCCTGTCAGTTCAAGGACTCGTAACTGTCAAAGTCAAGGTTCAAAGATCAATGATCGAGCGTCAGTAGGTGAATTCCTTCTTCACCTTGTTCTTCTCGTCGACGAGTACGACCTTCGCATCGATCGGCTTGTCGGTGATCTCGAATCCCATGATGATGACCTTGTCACCCGTTTTACATAAGTGTGCGGCGGCGCCGTTCAGGGCTATGATGCCGGAATCGCGTTCTCCAGGGAGCACATAGGTCTCGAAGCGGTTGCCGTTGTCAACATCGGCCACGAGTACCTTCTCGCCTGTCCACAGTCCGGATCTCTCTATGAGGGTGATATCGATGGTTATGCTGCCTTCATAGTCAACTCTCGTCTCCGTAACGGTCGCCCTGTGGATCTTACTGCGTAGAACCGAACGCATGTAAGGCCCATTAACGATTCAACCTTTTAACCTTTAGGCCTACCAGCATACTGGTAGGCAGTATCACTATGGGATGGTTTCGGACATATTGGTAACACGAATTACGGAATATTTCATAAAGAATAAGACTTTTTGTAATTCGATGACTGGAAGTGTCAAGACTGGCCTGTTCACAGTGATGGTCGTTGCAATGTTCGCCCTCTCCACGGCTGCTATAGTCGCATCCTCGGATGTTTCTGCAGACAGTGGGTTCTATATCACGGACGGAAAAGGGAACACCATACACTTCGATGGACCCGTCGATCACATAATAACGATCGGTGTGGGTGTAACGGCCACGGTACTGCAGCTGGGATACGGCGAGAAGATTGTCGTGGCTGACAAGTATTCCTCGGATAACAAGGCGAAGGTATTCGATCAGTTGAGGCAGAGGATAAGCGAAGGAAAGGCTGTAGCAGACGGAACAATCTATTCTTCTGGTGTTGACGCATTGAAATCCAATGTCATCGATGCCGCCGATACGGAGAAGGGCGGTGTCTTCGATAAGTACAGGGATGTGATGATCCTAACAGGTTCCGATACCTATCTGATAAACAATGGTCTTCTGAAGTACTTCCAGGACAACGGCTTCAGGGTGTTGGTATGGAATGACATCGTTGAATACGCCGACGTCATCGTCTTCGCAGAGAAGATGTCCTTGATAGTCTCCGGCTCCATATCTCCAGAGATCAACAAGATGAGGAATGTGGTGAAGGTTATAGATGACAAGCTGAAAGAGGAGAAGGTGGTGGATAAGACCGAGGCCTTCTACCTGACATATTCAGGCAATGTCTTCAAGGTCGGTAATGTAGGTTCCATCGCCACATCGATGATAGTAGCGGCCGGAGGGAACGCGATCACTATCGACACATCAAGGAGTGAATCCACATATGAGAGGAATCTGACAGAGATTATAGCCACATACGGTACTGATGTCGTTATTTTTGCTGACAGCGCCAACATAGTTCAGAAACCAGATAGGCTGGAGGAACTTGAGAAGCAGGTCGGCAGGGATGTGAAGATCGTGGAGCTGGACCCGTTGTGGAACAACTACTCCATAGAGAGCATGCAAGGTGTATGGACGATGGCCTGTGCCATGTATCCGGATTACTTCCAGGGCGATGTGCCAGAGGTCGATACAAGCAGTGGAAATGACGCATTGGTGATGTTCATTGCAGGTGTTGTGTTGTCAATCGTCACAGCCGGAGTGGTCATCTATCTGATGAGGAAGGGATAATTCCAAGAGGGGATGATGGTGGCTATGAACAAAGGAATGAAAATGCTGATGATATCGGTCATCATGATCGTGCTGGCACTTGTATGTGTGTTCCTAGATCTGTCCTGGGTCTCCTCGACCAAGTCCTATACTCTTCAAGAGATTATTGACACGTTGATGGGTAACGGTTCCTGGGGTTCGGACATCATAATCAAGGAGATCAACCTGCCCAGGGTAGTGGCCGGATTGTTCGTCGGAGCGGGTCTAGCTGTATGTGGTTCTGCAATGCAGGCTGTATTCAGGAATCCTTTGGCCTCACCATACATCTTGGGACTGTCATCGGGTGCATCATTGGGTGCAGCAGTATCGATGATGTTCGCCATCCCGTTGATACCTGTTATGATAACCACCCCGTTGTTGGCATTCGTCTGCTGTTTCGCTACGATGGTGCTGGTCTATAGTATGTCACGTATCGGAGGCACTGTACGTACCGAGACCCTGATCCTCTCGGGAGTGGCGGTTTCGTCATTGTTGGCCGCTCTGGTGTCCTTCCTGACATTCATAGCGGGAGAGAATCTGGAAGGTATCGTGTTCTGGACTATGGGTAACCTTGGAGGTGCATCATGGGAGGAAATCGCATTCATGATACCGATAATCACCACCTGTATCGTCCTCCTCATAACGCAGGCCAAAGCGCTCAACGCCATGATGCTAGGGGACATCCATGCGATGGATCTGGGTATCGATGTCAAACGTACAAGGTTGATCATCCTGATATTGACCACAATGATTGTTGCAGCGGCCGTGTCGTTTGTGGGAGTGATAGGATTCATCGGATTGGTGATTCCCCACATCCTTAGGATAATCCTAGGTCCGGACAACCGTGCGATAATGCCTATGAGCATCATAGCAGGTTCATCATTTATCCTGATCTGTGATTACATCAGCCATGCGGTGGCAGCACAGTTCGGAACTCTGCCTATCGGTGTAGTGACCGCATTGATCGGAGCACCTGTATTCATCTACCTCCTGATGAAGAGAAAGAAGGAGGTGGGATGGAATTGACGCTGGAGACCAGGGAGCTGAAGTTCGATTACGATGGAAAGCCGGTACTTGACGGTGTGTCATTCGAGGTGAAGGAGGGTGAGATATTCGGAATACTCGGTCCAAACGGATGCGGTAAGAGTACCATGCTGAAGAATCTCAACAAGAACCTCTCACCGACCGATGGTAGTGTGATCCTTGACGGTACTGATCTTGCAGAGATAATCAAGAGGGATGTCGCAAGGAAGATCGCTGTGGTCCCGCAGACCAACGAGATTCATTTCGCGTTCACCGTCAGGGAGGTAGTAGCGATGGGACGCATGCCATTCCAGGGTATGCTGTCCGGTGAGAACGCGGATGACAAGAAGATCGTAGAGTATGCGATCGAGCGTACGGGATTGAAGGATCTGGCCGATAGGCACATCAACACCATGTCCGGAGGAGAACGTCAGCGTGTCATAATCGCCAGGGCCATTGCTCAGACTCCCAAGATTATATTGATGGACGAGCCCACACTGCATCTGGATATCAGTATGCAGTTCGATGCTCTGAACCTGGTTCAGGAATTGGCGAAAGAGAAGGGACTGACAGTTGTGATTGTTTCACACGACTTACCTATGGTCGCCAGATATTGTGACAGGATATTGATGATACATGATCACAAGATACATGCCCTTGGTACACCGGAGGAGATCCTTACCAACGAGAACATGCGCACAGTGTTCAACGTGGACGCCGATCTCATAAAGGATCCGAAGACAGGCAGGAACACCGTGATTCTTCACGATTCACTTAGTTCACATTGATTCCTTAGCATCCATGAGGTACATCAGGTACTTGATGAAATACGGATACTCGGTGGTACCCTTGGTGTGCACCGAATCCTTATCATCGTATCTGATGTACAGGTCGAAGAACCCGCAGTCGTAACGGGCCTCACTGTAGTTCTTTCCCAACATGTCCATCTCATCCAGTTTGCCCAGATATGAGAAAATGTTCTCTGTTCTTTCTTCTGAGAATTGGGTGTATCTTGCGGCATCCGGTGCCTTGTAGTTGCCGCAGCCCTCGAACAATGTACCATGGACGCAGTAACTGCGGTCGGTCATCTGTCTATCATCGCGGTCAACAATGAACTCGAAGGTATCGAACCTTCCCCCTATGCGGAGGCCCCATACGCTCAGTTTCAGTTTCAAGGACACCATGGTGTTCTCTTTAGTCTCTTTGTCGGGAACAGTACGGCGGTACCATACACACATGTTGTAGAAATCATCATCAATGATCCTGAGCTTGCGGTCCATTATGATATCTTCAGGCATCCTTTCTATGGCGTATCTTCTATTTTCGATCAGGTCAGCTACAATCCTCTTCCTTTCCTCGAGTTCTTTGACTTTTGTTAAGTTCTCATCGTAGACGGATTGGGAGATGGTCCCCTTCTTCAGAAGTGCATCCAGTACATCCAATTTGGGGATATTCACATGATCATCACTGTCGATATCGGAACCTATGGAATCCAGATCCAAATTATCGATTAAAGATTGGATATCTTCTGGGAGGATATCGGTGGTCATCGTCATATTGCCGCCATCAGTGTCGACGAGTATCCTGAACCTCTTTTCCTGAGCTTCACTGGCATCTAATTCCGACAGTTTTATCGACTGCAGTCCTTTCGAGACGTTACATTCAAGATGGTATTCCCTGTCATCTTCCGAGAACTCGTCCTTTTTGCCGGATGTTGACCATTTCACCGTAATGGAATCACTCTCGATGATGATGTCCATTATATCGTTCATACCGATGCGGTCCGGATTCAGATGTTCTTTGATTTCTATACGTGAGACGGTCATGCCTACCTAGGCAAGGGAAAACATTGTGCGATAAAAGGGTGATGTGGCAGATATGGCATGAGTAGCTATTATTACCTCATTTTCAGATATCCTGTCATGATCGTTTACGATGATATTTGCAAGAATTTCATCGAGAGCAGTCTCAATTTATCAGGCAGGCCGATAGAGGACATCGTGAACGAACGCATGGCCAGTCTACACCGCGGCTCAGGGATCGCGGAGTACAGGTCATGGGCATCCTCTCTTCCTGCATTGGCAAAGGTCCTCCGTGACAGTGAGGTCATAGGTGATGCTGAGATAGGTATCGAATACACGATCAAAGGCGGTAACAAACATCGTTTGGATGCGATCATCTGCGGTGCCGATGAGAACGATAAGGAGATGGCGGTAGTCATCGAGCTCAAACAATGGAGCACCGCCGACCGTACAAGGAAACCGAACTATGTGCATACGATAGGAGGGAACGGCGAGGACGATTATTGGCACCCATCATACCAGGCGGCCAACTATGTCGGCATAATTAAGAACTTCTACGCATATGTGCAGGATTCGCCCGTTGGGATGAAATCGTGTTCATATCTCCACAACATGCCTTCCGCGAACTTCCGGATCCTTGGCGATACATTGCTGTATCCTCACACCAAGATAAGTCCGGTGTTCCTTGAGGGAGATGAGGACAGACTTGGGATTTTCATCAAACGCTTCATAAAACGCCCGTGCAAGGACCTGCTGTACAGGATCGATCAGAGTACGATACGTCCTTCACCGAAATTATCCGAAATGCTGTATGGTGCGATAAACGGGAACGATTTCTTCTCCTATAGCGATGAACAGGCGGATGCGGTCTCGAGTATCGTGGAGATAGCTAGAGATAGCAACAAGTACGGCGAGAAGAGAACCATAATTATCAGAGGCCGTCCGGGAACAGGTAAATCTATCGTTGCGATCAATGCCTTGGGACAGCTAACCGCTCCACGTAACGGTGAGGAGAAGCTGCTGTCGGTCTATTTCACCACCAATAAAGCTCCGCGTCTTCTTTTCAGCAAGAAACTT